>CBFDAY010000072.1:0-10610 GCA_965602895.1 uncultured bacterium | reverse complement strand
CATACACCGTGACCTTGGACGACAATAGCAGGATCGAGGTGAGGCCGGGCTTCGGTATCTTTAAGGAGTTGCTGAACCGGGACTACACACCCGAGAAGGCATCGAAGCTGTGTGGAGCGCATCCCGACACCATCAGGCGCCTTGCGGATAGAGTATGGAAAGCGCGCGGCCACGTGCAGATACTGGTCGGCTGGAACTCGTCCAAATACTACCACGGCGACCTGATGGAACGCGCCATGTGCCTGCTGCTGGCCTTGACGGGCAGCGTCGGCAACAAGGGCAGCGGCATTCGCGGCTGGAGCGAGTCGCTGTTCGAGGGTAGCGAGCTGCTATGGACGGAGAAAAGGGATATCGGTTCGCTCTTTCAGTACGGTCGATGGCGGATGGACAGGTTTGTGATGAAAGCCAAAGACCCGGAAATAACGTATGAAATTGCCAGAAGGGAGATGGAAAAGCGGTGGAGCAGGCGGGAAGGAAGCATGGTGCCGCCGGTGTTCCTATATTACTTCCACACCAACTATCGCGACACGTGGAACAAGAAAGAGTGGCACTGCCCGACGATGAAACGCAGCTTCGACGAATATGTAAACGAGGCAATCGACAAAGGTTGGTGGGACAACCTCACGCGGCCTTATCGCGATCAGAAGCCTCAGGTATATTGCTACTTCGGCACGAGTCCCGCCCGGAAGAATCGAGGCTGGTGGAAGAACATATATCCGGAGCTGTGGAAACAGTACAAGTTTATTTTCACGGTCGAGACACGGTGGAGCACGACGGCGCTCCTTTCAGATATGGTGCTCCCCGGCGCGGGATTCTACGAAAAGACCGACACCCGCTTCCCAACTCCCCACGTGCCCTGGCTGACACTGACCGACAAGGCCGTCGAGCCCGTCGGAGAAGCCAGGGGGGAATGGAGCGTGTTCGCGCAGATAGCCGAGAGATTGGGCGAGCATGCGAAAGAAGCGGGTATCGTCAAATACAAAGACCGTCGGGGAAACGCTCGCGATATATCCCGGCTGCACGAGGAGACAACCTTTGGCCGTGATTCCGTCGACGAGGTGCTTGATGATTCGCTCAAGATAAGCGCAAAAGTGGGCTCACTTCCTGAGGGGACCGACCTTGCGACCCTGCGCAAGGAAGGTATCGCGCGGTTTACCAAAATCTCCGAATTCGACATAATCGCAACTCATCTCATGACCGAGATCAAGCCCGACGAGCCGATCGTGCCGCTCACGTTCCACACCGGGCCGAAGAAAATCCCGTACCCGACCTACAACCGGAGGATCTCCTTTTATATCGATCACGACTGGTTCCTCGAGGCCGGCGAGGGATTCCCCGTCCACAAGGACAACCCGAGCATGGGCGGCGACTACCCGCTTCGCATGACCAGCGGCCACCAGCGATGGAGCATCCACTCGATATGGATCACCGACGACACTCTGGCCAAAACACACCAGGGACGCCCGTTCATGTTCATGAACACCGAGGACGCGAAAAAACGCGGCATCAAGGACGGCGACCTCGTGAAAGTGCATAACGACTTCGACGACTTCAAAATACACGTCAAGCTGACGTCCGCCGCGCGTTCGGAGAAAGAGGCGAGGCCGGGGCAGGTGATAGTCTACCATGCGTGGGAGCCGTACCAGTTCGAGAAGTGGAAAAGCTATGACACGGCCATCCCCGGTATGATAAAGTGGCTTGATCTTGCCGCCGGATACGGGCACCTGGACTACTACCGATGGAACTGGTGTACCCAGCCCGTCGACCGCGCGGTGACGGTCGAGGTTGAAAAGGCTTGAGGCCAGGCGCGCCGCTTCGGGGAAGACCTGTTAGTCCGGGTTCGGAATCAGGCAGATGAATCGCAGCACTTTGTCCGTCTCGTTTTTGAATTGATGCTGTTCGTCAGGCGAGACGAAGACAATGCTGCCTGCAGGGGCGCTTTTCTCTCCCTCTTCGGTTACGACCATGGCTTCCCCATCGAGGATGAACACCTCGTGTTCCCATTTGTGTTTGTGATGCGGAGTGTGGCCGCCCGGCTGTACGTCGAACACCCTCATTGAAAAGTTCTCCGCTCCGTCCTCCTTGGAAATCACCCATCGGACGGACACGCCCTCGGCGCCTTCTTCTCCAACTTCATCTAGCCGCACGTCGCGGTAATCGCAAATCTTCATGTTGTCCCCCCTCTTCGACCCGTTCCGAAATCGGTTATTCTTTTGCCTGTAGGCCGATTTACAGCCGATAGGTCGCCCCGGCCCTGAGGACGTCGGTTTCGGCCTCTATCCGGTTCTTAATTTGCGAAATTGCATAATCGCACGTGTCGTGGGCCGAAAGGTAGACTTTCTTGGGTGCGGCCGCTTTAAGGGCGGCTATGGCACGATCGAGATCGTCATCGTCGACTTTCCGCCACGGCGGCTTGCCTGTGCCCAGGATGGTTTGAAGTTGGACGCCGGCATAGAATCCTCGTCCGCTCGTGATTGGAAGATGCAGCCCGCCGCAGAAGGCATATATTGGTTCGTCCGAAATGAGGCTCGCCATCCGCAATGCGAGCTCGACGGTCATATGACCACATCCGGTCAAAAGCACAAGCCCTTTGGACTTGATCCGAGCCAGGATCGCCTGCTCTTCCGTCAGGCCCAAGAAAAAAAGGCTTCGCGCAAGAGGGCCGGTACTGGCTATCCCGGCCGCCAAAAGGCGCGGTTCCCTGACCACCTCGGCGCTGAATCCGGGGGCTTCGGCTTCGTCGGGAAGAAAGCATGGCCTGCCGGCGGGCGCACCCGCCTTCTCGGGCCAGCCCACTTGCCCCAAGCGCCGAACTCTCATGCCGCCGGCATGATCCGGGTGGAGATGCGATATGGCCAGCGCATCCGTCTGCTCAAAGTCGATCCCCAGCCGCTCGGCATTATGAGCGAAGGTCGGCCGCTCGGGGCCGAATCCGACGTCAAAAAGCAGTGACCCCTTGTCGGTCCTCAGCAAATAAGACACGCCGGGGTCTCTCAGGAATCCCTGCTCGGCTTCCCATTCAACTAACACGGTCAGCTCAAGAAACTCAAGCTCCGGCAGATCGAGGGGCTTGCTCCACTCCAGGCGACGCCGGTTGCTCTCATCCGCCCGTGCAAGATTGTCCCGGTACCGACCGTTCCTGGCAACCAGAATGGGCGCCACGATCGGGGACACAAGGGCGAGAATCGGCCACCATAACGGATTTATGCGAAATGCCATCTCATGGTCTCCCTATGGGTTCTCGATGTCCGCAAAAAGAATCGCTTCATCAACCTTGCGTAATACGGGCCGCCGTGAGGCGTTTTACGGCTCGCTCTCAACGCCCAAGCCGGGTCCCACCATTATATCCTCCCGCCGGCGTGGTGTCGAGTGTCAGAGGAAAGAAGATGGCTTGCTCCGACGTTAAAGCGGAGCGGTTTGCCGCGTCTCAGGCTGATTTTCCGCGGCCGGAGTTTTCTGGCATCACGTATCCGATAATGGTATAATGAGTTGTTTCTAAACGGCGTAATCTCAAAGCGAAAGATAATGTAATGGCAAAAGAGGTCAAACTTCGCGGCGACGATACCGCCCGCAAGCGCAACCTGCTGATGAACGTGGCGTATCCCATATGCAGAGCGTTCGGCAAGATGCTGGGAGTGGACGGCGAGAAGATCGACGATTACTTCATCGAGAAGAACAACTGTCTTATCGAATCCTCGATGAGAAAATATCGGCCCGAGGAAGTGCTCCTGGTCCTCCCTCATTGCCTCCAGGACTGGGAATGCCCGCACCGGATAAACGCGGATGTCCGCAACTGCCAGGCGTGCGGCAAGTGCAGCATCCCCGAACTCATAGAGATCAGCGACAGGTACAACGTCAAAATGACCGTGGTGGCCGGAGGAACGGCGGCAAGACGCGCCATATACGATCACATGCCCTCGTTCGCCATCGCCGTCGCCTGCGAGCGCGACATGATCTCCGGGATCCGCGAGTCGGTGCCGCTTCCGCTGTGGGGAATCCTGAACGAACGCCCCAACGGTCCATGCAGAAACACGAAGGTGGATATCCGGCGCGTGGAAGAGACCCTCGCCAGGCTGATCGATGGGGAAAATAGGCCCGGCGCCACGCCACCGCCCAAAAAGTGATCTCCCAACACCGCTTTTCCTTGACATGCGCCCCCGAGCCTGATATAAAGAACAAAGCGTCATATTGGCAATTCCCGCCCTCAACGATGGTCTGTTGTAGCGCTCCCATAATGAAAGGCAAACGCCGAGGAGGCAGGTTATGAGTGACACCAACGTGTATCAGGAACTGGCCGACAGGCTGATGATGGGCCATTCCGAAAGGATCAAGAAGCTGTTCGGTATGGTGGCCGACGAGGACGAGGCAAAGCTCTTGCTGGCGATGCCCGCCTTGCCCGAAGATTTAGCCGATGCGACCGGCAAGTCGTTGGACGAGGTCAAGGAGATGCTCGACGTCATGTTCACAAAGGGCCTGGTCTTTGTCTCGGCCAGCAGCGGAAAATACCGCATGTGCCGCGACATCGTTCAGTTTCACGACGCCACCATTTTGTGGAAGGACGCGTCGCAGGAGTTCCATGACCTGTGGAAAGAATGGACGGAGGAGGAATGGAAGCAGACGGCGAAGGCGGTCGAGGCGTTCCTGTCCAGCCCGCCGACGCGCATAATTCCGGTCGAGGCCGCGCTCGAAGACAAAAACCAGATATTGCATTACGAGAGTGTGAAAGAAATAATCGACAGCGCCAAGAAGATCGCGGTGACTAAGTGCACTTGCCGGGTGGTGGACGGAAGTTGCGGACAGCCCATCGAGGTATGCCTCCAATTGAACCGTGCCGCCGACTACTCGATAACGCGAGGAACCGGCCGGGAGATCGACAAGGCCGAGGCGATGGACATTATCAAAAAGTCCGAGGAGGCCGGCCTCGTTCACGTGACGATGAACACCGACCACATCGACCACTACATATGCAATTGCTGTCACGACTGCTGTATCGGGCTGCGCGTGATAAGGTCGAAAGAGGGCGCGAAGTTCGTGGCGCCGTCGCGGTTCCAGGCGGTCATCGACGAAGACGAGTGCATTGGCTGCGAGGAATGCCTCGAAAGGTGCTATTTCGATGCGCTGAGCATGAATGAGGACGGCGACGAGCCCAAGGCCGTCGTGAACACCGAGAAGTGCGTCGGCTGCGGCCTGTGCGCAGTTGTATGCCCCTCGGATGCGATCCACTTCAACGAGGCCCATCCCGCCGACTTCATCCCGACTTCCAAAACGTAAACGAGCCGGATCAAGAAATAAGAGAAGGGGGCCGTAATGGCCCCCTTCTTATTCATCGGATATCGCCGGCCAGCGCATGCCGCCGGGCGGCCGGCGTCTTTTCTCAAGCTCTTACATAAACTTCTCCAGCGATTTTTCCGTACTCATGCTGCGTTCCATCATCCAGGAAACCATGTTGTCCGGCGCCTGGCCGCACTCGTTTTCGGGCTTGCGCACGAGCGAGAGCGCGTCGCTCGGACACGTGGGCACGCACACGCCGCACCCTATGCAGCGCTCTCTGTTGACCTCGTAGGCGTCGTCGCCCTCCGTTATCGCCTCCATCGGGCAACGCTCATCGGCGCATGTCCCGCACGAGACGCACAGATCGGGATCGATGGATGCGTAGTAGTTCGATTTTGCGAGCACTCCCGGCTTGTTGAATTTCCTCGTGCCGCGCAAGAGGCCGCAACAGCACGGACAGCAGTTGCAGAAGTGATACGTATCGTCGGTTATGCCCATCGTGGAGTGGACCATGCCGGCGTCTTCGGCTTCTTTCATGATCCGCTCTGCCTCGGCACGGTCGACGACGCGACCGCCGTAGTCGACGTCGAAGGCCTTTTCGTCCAATGACATCGAAATGCAATTGCCCTGCGGCTTGCCACAATCGTTTCCCAGCACCCGCTGCTCCTTGCGGCAGATGCAGTCGCGCGTGATAAATACCTTGGCCTTGTCCATCAGTTTGCGCACGCTTTCATACGGGTGAATCTCCATCTGCGCGTCGATGGCTTGCTCGATGGGAACCGTCTGCATAAAGGAGGGCATGTGCCTGCCGAGTTCTGCGAAGAATCCCTCCTCCTCGATGTATTCCTCCATCAACTCAGCGAGTTCTTTGTCCATGCGCTGCACCTGGAACTCATAGATACCGACAACGAACGGAACCAAATGGTACATGCGCGCCCCAAGCGGGCCCACCCCGCCGATCTCGCCACGCTCGACCATTTTCTCCAGCATGTCGGCCATGCCCTCGGTATCGCGCCCCAGGTTTTCGGCTACCTGCGCGGGAGTTTGAGGCAGAAGCTTCATGCTGCAGGTAATCTCGGCCTCTTCCTCGGTGAAGATCTTCTTGAGGATACTTAGCTCGACACCACTCTTGGTGCGAGGATATCCGTTGGGCAGCGCGTCGAGCGTCTGCGCCAGGCGTTCATAAACATCACCACTCATTGCAAAACCTCCGTTAAAAGTTCCTTTGAATCGTTTCCCGGATGACTACAACCAATCTCCAAAGGTCGCCCCGCGCAAAACCCCGGGCGCGACCGCTTGACCACCTCCCCATCAAAGCGCCGGATACGCATCTCGCGCGCGCGGATGAGTATCCGTTATTTCTGTATTTTGCAGCGAATATATTTCTGGTACGGCGTCCCGGTGACGGGCTCCCTGTGATCGGCGGATATCAGCTCGTTGACGTTCACGCCGACTTTCTGCAGCTCGCCTGTCTCCTTATTTGTGTGAAGCATGCCGAAGCTGTGCGGGATCGACAGGTTTCCCGGATAGATGTCGTCGGTGACCTTCACCGGAATCGATACGGTGGAAGTGTTTGTGACGACCTTCACGGTCTCACCGTCGGAGATCTCCAACCGCTCGGCGTCTTGCTTGTTCATTCTCATGTAATTCGTCGGCAGCTTGGCCGCGCGCCAGTCGTGGTCACGGATAAGACTGTTGGCGGTGTAGTTCGTTCGCTCGCCCGTCTGTAGAACAAACGGGAACTCCTCGTTCGCCGTCAAGTCGATCCCGTCCGGAATCTCCAGCTTTTTGAGCAAGTCGAGCACCATCGGGACCGCAAGATGTATCTTGCCGTCCTCGGTTTTCAGGTTGTCGAGGTTGTTCTCATCAAGCGTGTCGCAGAGGTATATCCCCTGGGGATGGTCGAGAATTGCCTGGAACAGCTCTTCCGTATCATCTCCCTCGCCCGAGATGACGCCGTTCTCGATCAGCGCGTCGCGGTGCTTCATGGCGAACATCATGCTAAGCGCCCTGATCAGTGAGAGCACGGGTGGCGCCTCGCTCTCCTGCTGCGCCTGCTTGAGCATCGCAAACGGGAGCACTCCCGAGACATCGATGTCCATTTTTTCGAGGATCATCAGAAATATCTCGCATTCCTGCTTCGCGAGTTCGGGCCCTTTGCAGACGGGATGGCGGAGATGGTAGATGATCTCCGGGAATGCTTTCGGGAAGAATACCGCCTCATATTTCTCGAACCCGCAATTCGCGGGCAGCACGTAATCCGCGATCCGCGCGGTCTCGCTCATGACCGGGTCGATCACCACGAGCAGGTCGAGCGTTTTAAGCGCTTCCTCGAACTTGTTGGAATCCGCATATGAGATAAGCGGGTTGCTCCCCTCGACAAAGACGGCCCGGATGCGGTCTTCGCCGCCTTCGAGAATGTCCTCGGGCAGCGCGTTCGGCGGGAACAGGCCGCGTATCTCCGGGATTCCGGCAACGGGAGTCTTCCAAATCTCTTCCTCTCCCTCCATCTCCAATGCCATGAAACTTTCCGGGAACATGTTCCCGCCGGGAACGCCGATGTTGCCGGTTATCGCCAGGAGGATCCGCTCGAGATACACGCTCTCCATCATGTATATCTGGTGGTAGACGCCGAGGTCGACGTACGTAGCCGCCCTTTTCGCTTTTGCGAACGTTCGCGCAACGTCGGCGATCTGACCGGCGTCGAGGTCGCAAATCCCGGCGGCCTTTTCGGGAGTCACAAGATCGGCGACCCACTTTACCTCGTCCCAATCCTTCGTGTGCTCCGCGATGTATTTCTCGTCGCATAGCCCCTCTTTGACGATGACATTGATGAGCGCCAGCAGGAGGTAGACGTCGGTTGCAGGCTTGATCATCAGGAACACGTCGGCCTTCTCGGCGGTCTCGTGGCGGCGCGGATCGACGACTATGAACTTGCGGTCCGGGTCCTTGGAGATTTCGTTTATCAGGTTTCTCGCACGCTGGATGCCGTGACTCATCCACGGATTGCTTCCGATCATCAGGAGCACCTCGCAGCGGTGTTCGTCGAAATGGAAATCGAGGTTCTCCGAGCCGAACATGTGCCCGTTGACCCAGTATTTCTGCGTGTATTCCTGCCCAAGCGCATTATAGATATACTTTGTTCCGAGCGCTTTCAGGAAGAAAAGGGCATAGGGGACGTCGAGGTGGCAGGCCTGGCCGCCGCCTCCACATAGGGCGACGCTTTTGCCGCCGTGCTCGTCGATTATCTTCTTGAGTCTTTCGGCTATTTCTTCCGTCGCGGTGTCCCAGTCGATCTCCTCGAAAGAGCCGTCGTCGCGGCGCCGCAACGGCGAGAGCACGCGCTGGTTATGGTCCTGATAGCGGGGGTTATACAGGGCCTTGTTGCAAACGTATCCCTTGCTTGCGGGATTGTTCTTGTCGCCCCTCACTTTGACAATCTTGTCGTCCTCGACCTTCACCTCGATGCCGCAACTGTTTCCGCACACGCAGCACGCGGTCGATTTCCATTCGGCGTCGCTCATCTTTCCCTCCTCATCGGTTTCGAGCACTAGAACTGGAACTCGCGCTCCTTATCCTGCATGACTTTCATGACGAGTTCGCCCATCGGCAGTATTGCGGCCTGTTCGTCCTCAGGCCTGGCGACCAGCGACACAGATTCCGACGGGCAGGTCGGATAGCACACGCCGCAGCCGATACACTTGTCGCCGTCCACTTTTGCGGAACCGTCGTCCAGCGAGATCGCGTCCACCGGGCACCGCTCGGCGCACACGCCGCATTCGACACAGGTTTCCTCGTTGATAACGGAGACGAAATTCGAGCGCGCGAACATGTTCTTCTCGCCCTGCTGCATGAGGCCCGTCAGGAAGATGCATGCGTCGGAGCAGCAGTTGCAGATGGTTTCGATCTCCTCCTGATAATTGCCCGTGATGTGGACCAGGCCCTCCTCGTTGGATTTCTTGAGAATTTCAACCGTTTCATTGACGGTGATCTCGCGCCCCATCCCCTGCGCAACGATGTATTTGCCCAGGCTGCCGAAGTGCAGGCAGTTCTCGGTCGAATGCTCGCAGTCGCCCTCGCCGGAATACTTCCTCATCAGCCGGCACGGACAGTGCGCGACGGCCTGGTAGGAGGTCTCCTTGACTTTCTCGACCATCTTCTCGTAGGGCGCGATCTTGCGGTCGTCGTCGATCGATTCCTGCACCGGAATGACGCGTGTCATGGGCGTGTCGGAAAGGCCGCCGACCTCGTGCATGAACGCCTTGCGCGCATAACTTCTCCACAGCGGCGCGAGCTTCTCGGCCTCGGGAGTTTTTGCGCCCGCCCAGAACGGGGTCTCGCTGAATCCGACGACGGTCGGCAAAAGCCTGTAAAGCGGCTCGTCGGCCCCCAGCTCGACGAAGATCAGGCCCTTCTTGAGCATCCCATCGATCATGGGCTTCAGATCGGCCTCTGCAATGCCGGTTCGGTCGGCGAGGGCGTCGAGCGTCATGGGCAGAAACGGCAGCTTGAGCGCCAGCTCGGCCTCCTCCTCGGTGTAGATAATCTTGAGAATCTCGAACAGCTCGGGCGCCTTCGGAGCGCCGACCGGCATGGTGTTGAGATAATCGGCCAGCTTGTCGTAAATTCCATGCTCACCCATTTTTCTCTCCTTCTTAATTATGCAGGATTTGTTACTGTCACTATTTCTTCGACAGTTTTCCGAATTGTTTCGTCTTGCGCCCCGTAAAAAGCGAATACAGAACCACGGCCGGTATCATAAATCCAAGCACATAGGCCCACAACGCGACCCATTCGACGGGGTTGGGGCGCTCCTCAATACGCTTGACCTCTCGCTTGTTTTCCATCGCGATCGCCTCGGAGGGGCAGTGCTCGGCGCAGAGGCCGCATCCGAGACAGGTATCGACATCAAGCTCGGGCCCCGAGCCTTCGCCGAGCGCCTTCGGCGGGCATATGTCGGCGCACGTGCCGCATTCGGTGCATTTGTCGCCGTCGAATTGGGGGACGAAATAGCCCGAGCGCATAGCGTTTTCGATGCCGTGATCGTAGCGAAGCCTCGTGGCCACGCAGCAGCACCTGCAGCAGCAGCAGATGGAGTAGTTGTAGGGCGGCATGCAGCTTTCGAGCTGTGTGACCAGCCCATTTTGCGCCGCGTCCTTCAGTATCTCTATCGCTTCTTCCTTCGTCACCAGGCTGTTCTCGTGGCCCTCGGCGTAGGCTTCGGCCGAGGTGTTCACCTTGAAGCACGTCCTCTTGGGAGCGTCGCAGTTATTCCACATGGTGCGGCAAACGCAGTCGTCGACCGCAATGACCTTGGCCTGGCATATCACATCGATGAT
>CBFDAY010000071.1:0-10664 GCA_965602895.1 uncultured bacterium | reverse complement strand
ATGTCGCTATGAAAAAGGCCTGTACCGGAAAAGGCGGCAGAATCTGGCACAAAGTAACCATATCGGTCGCCAAACACGATGCCGAAACTGTCCGCCGTGCGATCCAATCCTACCATTGCTGCGGAATCCAGACGGAGGACGAGGGAAGGGAGCGCGAGCGCCTCGACGCCTATTTCGACGGCGCAATAGATGCGTCCAAGCTTCAAAAACATGTCGAAATCATCGCGGAGCTGATTTCCGCCGCAGGCGGACGCAAGCTGAGGCTCGGAAAGGTCGAGGCGGTTCCCGAAGAGGATTGGGCCGAGGAATGGCGGAAAAGTTGGAAACCCGTGCGAATCAGCAAAACGCTCGTTGTCTGCCCTTCGTGGGAGAAATTCCCTGTAAAGCCGGGGCAGACCGTCGTTTATATATATCCCCGGATGGCTTTCGGCACCGGCAGTCACCCGACCACGCGGATGTGCCTGAGATTGCTCGAAGCCTGCATGCCGCCCGGCGCATGCGTGATCGACATCGGCTCGGGAAGCGGCATCCTCGCCATCGCCGCCGCAAAGCTTGGCGCGCGTAAGGTAACAGCGGTCGAGATGGACGAGGCATCGATTGAAAACGCCAGGGAGAACTGCGCGTTCAACCGCGTCCTGTCCAGGGTGAGACTCGTTCACGCCCCCTTCGGCAATCGGATACGCGGGCGGTTCGACCTGGGCGTATGCAACATGCTCGGCCATGTCATGGGGCCGCTATTGGATGACTTCACAAGGCTGCTCGTGGGCAAAAGCTTGATCGTGTCCGGAATCTCCGAAACATCGGCGGCGGAGATCAGGCGGGAACTCAAACGGCGAGGCTGGCGCATCAAGAAAACTCTGCAAGATAACGAATGGATCGGGCTGTTTTTGGTTCATAAGGGGGCATAAGCAGGGTTCTCTCTGAGAGCGTGAAACCTGAGCATCACAGAATCAAAGAGGGGGCGCAGATATAGTACACATACGAGTTTTCCCCAAAGAAATGCCTGCATGGGCCTGTTGACGACTTCAAAGGTAGATGGTATAATTTTATTAATAGTCTCCAGGTGAATTCCGGCATAAAGGGCTCGTCTTTTGGGACTGCGAATAGGCTCAACCACACCGTTTGCCGCGCAGCGGAGCATTCTGCTCCAGCATGCGCAGCTTCAGAGAAACCTCGTGGGGCTTGCCACCGGCCTCAGAATCAACACCGCGGCCGATGACCCGGCGGGTCTCGCCATTTCCGAACAGCTAAGGTCGCGCATCAGCGGCGCCGGCGCCCTCCTCACTAACGCCACGCGTGCGGTCAACCTTGTCCAGACTGCCGAAGGCGCGCTCACCGAGATCAATACGCAACTCACCGAGATACGAGGGCTTGCGGTTCAGGCGGGCAACTCGGCGGTGCTGGGCGATACAGGCGCTCAGATAATTCAGCAGCAGATTCAAAATGCAATCGGCAGCATCAACCGCATCGCCGAAACAACACAGTTCGCGGGCAGGCCGCTTTTGAACGGCACGTTCCAGAACGAGCAGTTTGCTATCGCCGAACGGAATCCGGCCGAATTGACCATACCGAGCGTGGCCGCAAATCAGCTCGGCCGTGACATCGGCGCCCCCGGCGGGTTTTCGAGCCTAGCCGATATCGACGTCACCACGCCCGAAGGCGCAACGGCCGCGCTGCAGGTCGTCGACGAGGCCATCAACAATATATCCAACATCCGCGCCGACCTCGGGGCGTTCCAGGCGAACACGCTCGAGACTGCCACCCGAAGCCTCAGCATCAACCGCGAGAATCTCCTTTCCGCAGAATCCACAATCCGCGACATCGATATCGCGGGCGCCGTCGGCGAGACTCTACTGGCAAAAATACGCCTCCAGGCGGGCATACTCGCCCAGAGCATTGCCGGCAACCGCACCGGTCTCATCGTCGACCTGCTGGCCTGAGACCGACTCCTTCCGCCGATCTATTTTCCGAAGAGAATGCTTTTGGCGACGACTTTGAACACGAGGTATGTGTCGAGGAAAGGGTCGAACGAGGAGACCTGCTCCGCCTCGTCTGTGTAGATTGTGCTGATTGTGGCGGGAACCATCTTTCGGCCCGCGCGCGCCGCAAGTATCAGGAACGCCGTCTCGGTCTCGTAACGGCCCGGCCCGAGCCCTGGCAGTATCTCGCGCAGGACGTCCCGCGAAAACACCCTGAAGCCTGATTGGGTATCAGGAATATATTGGCCGCACGCCTTCGAGATGAAATAGCGGCTGAGGATGTTGCCCCAGCGGCGGCGCCATTTGATGTCGGGCCGATCCACCTCGCGCGTTCCGACAACGACCGAATCGGGCTCGCGGCGATAGGCTTCGAGCAGGCCCGGGATTTCCTCCGGGTCATGCTGGCCGTCACCGTCTATCGTCAGGATCGCATCATACTCGCCGTATTCCGGGTTTTTCAGGACGTGCTCGAACGCCGTGATGAGCGCCGCCCCCTTGCCGGCGTTTCGCTCGTGCGTCAGAATTGCGACACCGGTACTTGCAAGGTGCTCGGGGGTGCCGTCGGTGGAGCCATCGTCGACGGCCAATATCTTATCGACCAGCTTGTCGGTCTGCTCGATAACGGGCACGCACAGGTCGCCAACGTTATAGCATGGTATGATAGCGCACGTTTTCATCAAGAACTCCTTCGATCAGGCCCCGTTTCCTCTCACGGCCCGGGCGGCTCGCCCGCGAAGGCGCAGTATTGACGAACAGATAGCCGACTGCTATAATAGCATACACTTGGGAAAAATCGAAGAATCGGGGCGTGGCGCAGATGGTAGCGCGCATCGTTCGGGACGATGAGGTCGCTGGTTCAAGTCCAGTCGCCCCGACCATTTATTGAGCCAAGAAGGCTTGTGGCGGTGTTTTTATCACACTATCACAAGCTTTTTTTGTGTGGAAGCCTTTCAAATAAGCGCACAGAGAGTTTCAACGGGCAAAACACCTTGGCAACGCGATTCGGAATAGTGTATACTTCCGTGGATTTGTGCTGGGTTCTTTTATTGAAATGGAGGCCCCGATGCCCACACGCGCCGAAGACACGAGAATTCATCTCGCGTTCAGGTTTCACGCGAATTTCTACCATTCATACCGCGGCGATACGCCCGACGAACTCGGGTTCGGGAAGGACATCCGGATAATACGAAAAACCATAAAGGTCCTCGACAGCTTCAACGATGAGGGTGTTCCCGTGTGCGGCACGTGGGACATCGAGAACTATTTCTCTCTCGAAAAAATTATGCCGGAGCATTGCCCCGATATAATCGAATCGCTCCAGCGGCGCGTGGCCGAGGGCAAGGATGAGGTGCAGGTGATGTCGTACAACAACGGCCTCATCAGCGCGCACACCGCCTCGGAGTTCGACGACGCGATAGGACAGGCCATAGCCAACGCCGCGGGCTCGGGCCTCAAGGACCTCTTCGGCAAGTTCGGCCCGATGGTGCGGCCTCAGGAGATGATGTACACTCCGATGCACCTTAAGCTGTATCCGGCTCACGGCGTCGATTATATCAGCCTGTATTACAGCGCGGTCCCATTCAACGGATTCAGCAACTTCGTCAAGCCGCTCCCGTTCGAACAACGTTACAATCCGCTGACGTTTACCTATCCCGGCATAGATGAGACTATGACGCTCATGCCCGCATACAATAACGGCGACATCGCCGATAACATCTCCCTGAGATGGTGGTTGAAACGGCTCCGACGCAAACAGCTTTCGATGGCCGAGCCGAAAGACCTGTTGCTGCTGATAGACGCCGACGCCGACGACGACTACTGGTATGGATACGACTGGCCGGTCGTAAGCTGGCTGCTGACCGCCGCCCAGGGGCTTCCAGGATTGGTCCGAAACGTTTGCGACCTCGATTTTCTCACGTTCACGACTCCGAGTGAATACGTGAGGACGCATCCGCCCGTCGGTGAAATCACAATCGGACAGGACACGGCCGACGGGAGCTTCGACGGCTATTCGAGTTGGGCGGAGAAATGGTCAAACCATCAACTGTGGACTGGTATCGAACGTTCGCGGATTCTGGAGCTGCAGGCAAGGCGATTGATTGACCAACCGGGCATGACCGAAAATCGCGAGAAAATCGAAGAGCTGCTGGCGCAGTCGCGCGAGGCGCGGCTGCGGGCACTTTCGACGACGCATTTTGGGCTGTCCTCGCCGATCATGAACGTTACCCGGCTCCGGACGGGAGCGAGCATTGTGAGCGATTCCGTCGGCAAGGCGTCGCAGGCGTTGAAACTCGCCATCGAGGGCGCCTTCGAAAAACAGGAGGGCCGACAGGATTCCGCCGATTTCACGCTGGTCGATTATGTACGAGGTGTGTCCACACCGGCACTTGAATACAGCGCAAAGCCCTCGCGATCGCTGGTCAGGATACCGCTTTCGGTTCCCGACACCGCGACGGAGCGCATCAGTCTGCGAACGGCCGGAGGGGAAACGCGTCGGTTTGCCGTTCGGCGAACGGACGCAAAAGACGTCAACGAAAATTGCGAGCTACTGTTCGTCGAAGATATGACCGGCGCCGACAGCAAGGATTTCCACGTTGATCTGTCTGAAAAATCCACCGAGGGTCTTGCGCCGGAAAAACCTGTATCCATAGGTGACAACCAATTAAAGAACGAGTTCATCTCTCTCAAGTTCGACAAGGCCATGCGGCCCGTAAGTCTTGTCTGTTCGGGAACGGAGCTGGCTGACGGCGTTTTCGTGCACAGCGCAATCAACTACTCCGGTCGCGTTGCCGAGGTCGCAAGCTGGACAACAGAGGAGGCAACCGTTCTCGGGAACGGCCTCATCGCACTGATCAGGCTAAGAGGCGAGATCCCATTCGAGGCCGGCGGCGAAAAGCGGGTCGCCATCAAGCGGGAATTCATGCTTGTGTCAGGACTCCCATACCTGTATGTAGACACTCATGTCGTTTACCCCGAGACAAGCTCAAACAACTACAACAAGGAAAGAGCCCGCCGACTTCAGCGCGAATATGACGGTAACTGGCGGGAAGTCATGCCATGCGAAATCAGGCCGGCCTTGTCCGGAAAACCCGACAGGCCGCTGAGAGTGTGGAAACATAACTACTTCGGCCACATGAGCTGCTACGATCTGGACTACGGCGAATTCTCGAATAATTCGGAACTCGATTCGTTCAACAACCACATAACACACGCCTTTGTGGCCGTGACCGACGGCGACAAAGGCTTGCTTGTCGCGCAGACGGCCGACGTCAATGCCTCGTTCGCATTCTGTCCGATGCGAACACGAAAGACTGAAAAGGACACTAGCATTTTCATGAATCCATTCGGCAGCTACCACGGCAAACAGTTAAGCTACGTGACCGCGTTCAGCGGATTGGGAAAACTTATAGCGCTAAAGATAGCCGACCAGCTCGATCCATATGCGCCCTCGTATAATGGGCGCGCCGAGAGCTTCCGCCTGCTGATAGCGCCTTACTCCGGCGATGAGCCGCCGGAGCAAATCAGGCGCGACGCCGAAGCGTTTGCCTATCCGTACGCGCAGGTGTCGCGCTCGGAAATCATTCGGCCTCCGAGCCACAGGCAGTGGGCGTATCCGGCATAACGGCTAACATATATCGATTAAACCACTTCTGAGAGGAACTGATTCGTGAAGAAAAAGATGAAGGCCCTCGTGTTCCCATCGCCCTGGAAGGTTGAGCTTGTGGAAATCGAGGTTCCCCGGCCCGCCCCGAACGAGGTACTGGCCGAGATCCGGTCGGTCGGCATTTGCGGAAGCGACGTAGGTATATACGAGGGAAATCACTGGATTATCGCTCACGGCCCCGGAGGACACGGACATGAGACGGGGGCGGTTGCTATCGAGGTCGGAAAGGATGTCGAAGGAATCCAGCCGGGAGATCGCCTCGCAAGAATGGGCGCGGGTTACGCCCACTATAGCAAAGATGTGAACGTAGTCGGACACGGCAAAAACGAAAAACTGGGTGCGCTCCCAATCGTCAGGAACGATTTGACAGTGGACGAGATATCATTCGCCGATGCCGTGGGATGCGCCCTCAACTGCGCCGAAAGAGCCGAGTTGGGCAGGATCGAAGGAAGGCCGCCCAAGGCCGTGGTGCTCGGGCTCGGCCCCATCGGATTGATATTGACCCAGATATTGATCAACAGAGGTATCGAAGTGGCCGCATCGGAGCCTTTCGAGCACAAGCGTGAATTGGCGGCGAAGTACGGAGCCAAGGTATTTAACCCAAATGAGTTCAATCGATCGACACACGGGAAAAAAACTTATACCGAATTCATCAAGGAAGAATTCGACGAAGCAGACGCCGTTTTCGAAATGGTCGGATACAACGAGACACTGCTTGATGCGGTGGATCTGATCAGACCCGGTTTCAGGGTGTTGATATTCGGCGCGCAAAAGATACAGATGATACCATACGAGAACTGCCGGAAAAAAGGAGTGGAACTCGTCTATCCGGAAGCCATGGTGAACTCCAAGGATGATGTCGATTACTGGAACGCCGCGCTCGATCTTATCGCGGGAAAAAGCGGAAAGAAACTCGAGTTGGACGACCTCATCACGAAGCGTATCTCTCTCGATGAAGCGGTGAAGGCATTCGAATACTATGACCGCGAGAAATGGATCAAGGTTATTGTTGAGCCTTTCAGAGACTGATTCCCGCTTTCCCATATTGGAGCTCGAATGGCGGGGTCGCGGAAAAATCGCTCATGGACATAGTATCTGTTAACGGCCTCATGTCGATATGAAGGCCGATTGCGCATGCTGAGAGTGAAAGAGACGGATTCCGGGAAAATGCAAGTGGGGCCCGAGGCTGCCCCTCGGCTCGAAACCGTATCGCCGATTGGAGGGAAAACGATGAACGATCGAAAATGCATACTCGTGACAGGAGCCGCATCAGGCATCGGCCGCCAGACGGCGCTCTTTTTCGCGCGGAAGGATTGGTTTGTCGGCGCGGTCGATTTGAATGAGGAGGGGCTTGCTTCGCTTCAGGCCGAGATCGGTAAAGACAATTGCTATGTCGCCTTGATGGACGTCGCCGACGTGGACAGCGTGAGGAAAGCCTTGAAGGCCCTGACGGAAAGGACGGGTGGCAGGATAGACGTGTTGTTCAACAATGCCGGTATCGTGCGGATGGGCCCGAACAGCGAAATCAGCATTGAGGATCAGCACAAGATCGTCGATATCAATTTCAAGGGCATCCTCAGTTGCATCCACTGTTGCCTCGATTATCTCAAGAAGACGCCCGACTCCAGGATCATAAACATGTGCTCGGCCTCGGCGATCTACGGCATCCCAGAGATGGCGGTTTACTCCTCGACCAAGCACGCGGTCAAAGCGCTGACCGAGGCGCTGAATATCGAGCTTAAGGGACACGGCATCACGGTGAGCGACATCCTGGTTCCGTACGTCAGGACACCGCTGATAATGGATGCCGAGGTGAAGGCTTTCAGCGTAGCCAGAATGGGTGTGAACGTGGAACCCGCCCAGGTGGCCGAAACCGTCTGGAAGGCCGCTCACGGGTCCAGGCTGCACTGGTACATGACCGGTTCGATGAAGCTGCTGCTCTTTCTCTGCTGGGCTCTTCCGTTCGCAAAACGATCCATAATCAGGAAAATGGCCATGTCTCCGACAAAATGATGAAAAACGGCGGCAACCGGATGCATTAAACCACAGGAGATTAATGAATTATGAGCTGGGTTTCGATAGACAAGGACAAGTGCAACAACTGCGGCGTCTGCGCCCTGAGATGCCCTCGCTGCTTCCGCAAGGGCGAAGATGACATTGCGGCGTACGCGGACGAAAACAACTGCAACCTGTGCGGCCACTGCGTAGCCCTGTGCCCGACCGACGCAATCATCCATGAAAAAGTGGACATGGACAACTTTGTTCAGATAGAAAAAAACGCCGCGTTCGAAACGGACGAATTCATACGATTCATCCGCGAGAGAAGGAGCCACCGTCTCTTCAAGAACAAGGAGATCGCCAGGAAAGATCTGGAAAGACTCATCGACGTATGCCGATACGCGCCGACGGGAGGCAACGCCCAAATGGTGGAGATTATGGTCATCCAGGATCCGGAAAAGAAGCAGAAGCTCTCCGACCTGACCATTGATTTCTTCGCCGATATGGGCGAGGAAGCGGAGAAAAGGCTGCAAGAAAAGAGGACCGAAGGAAATGAGGAATCCGAAAACCTCCAAACTCTCCAATTAGCGGTTCACTACAGAGACCTGCTGCTCATGGCCCGGCAGGTCGGCTACGATGCCATATTTCACCGGGCGCCGACAATCATCGTCTTTCATTCATCGGCTGAAGCCAGCAGGACGCCCAAAGACGATTGTGTGATCGCTTCGACAACCATGGGGCTGACGGCCAGGACAATGGGGCTGGAAAGCACATATATCGGACTCTTTGAAGCGGCTTCAAAAACCTATGGGCCGCTTATCGAAGAACTGGGATTGCCGGAAGGGCACGAGGTCTACAGCGTCCTGATCATCGGCTACCCCAAGCTGAAGTTCCTGAGAACAGTCGACAGAAAACCAATCAGAATAACATGGATATGAGCGAACCACCCGCAACAAATTTCCTGATTGCGCATACGGAAAACCGTCGTGGCCTGCTCTTACGTTTCGCCCTTGGCAGGAGGTATGTCAAGTCCCAGGGTTCCGCCTGGATTCATGATATTATTAGGATCAAAATGCCTTTTGAGCGCGCGCAGCACGTCCATCTGCTCTTTGCCGAGATGCCGCTCCATCCAGGGCGCGATCATCTTGCCGACACCGTGATGGTGGCTTAGCGATCCGCCGTACCGATGTATCTGATCGATTATTCCCTTTTGAAACTCCCTGTATTCCGCCATGTCATCCATCCTGCCGATGAAGATAAAATAGAGATTGGTGCCCTGCGGATAGAAGTGCGAGGCGTGAGTCATGCATATCGTGTTCGCGCGCTTCTTTATGAAATCCCCGACCCCATCATGGAGATTATGAAGATTATCCCAAGTGACGCCCGACTCCAAAGTGTCTATCATGACGCCGAAATCGTTCAAATCCTCGCGCATGTACGGGTCGGCGTACCTGCCATGCTCCCAGTTCTTCAATGGATACCCGGTGATGTACATGGCGCCATGCTCGCGGCATATCCTTTTCACCTGCTTCTTGACGTTTCCGGCAAAGCCTTTCTCGCCTTCGCTTTGGCCGATAAGGAGACATCGACTCCCCGGCCTGAAGCCGCGAAATCTCATCAATTTGTCGATTGCGGTGCCTTCCACTCCGTACAGCGTCAGGGCGACATCCGTCTCCTCCGGGTCGGATATCCTGAAAACCGAAGGCATGCCGAACTCTCCCTGCGAGATTTCGCGCGTGGCGTCCACGGCCGACTCCCATGTCGGGAATACGAAGGCGAACTTTCCACGGTTCTCGGGCATGAACCTGAAAATCCTCATAGTCGCGCTCACGAGAACACCATAGACGCCCTCGCTGCCTTTCATAACGTCATTCACCTTCGGACCGGTCGCGGTCCCGGGATAATCCAGAGTCCTGAACGAGCCCGCGGGCGTCACATATTCCTGGCTCAACACTATGTCATATGCGTCACCGTAATAGGAGGACTGCTGCCCGGAGCCCAGGGCGGAGATCCAGCCGCCGACCGAAGAATACTCGAACGATTGCGGAAAATGCCCGCCAGTGTATCTCCGTTTCGCATTGAATCTCTCGGGCGCATTGTTCAGGGCCTCTTCATATGCAGGTCCGATCACGCCGGGCTCAACGGTGACCGTCTGATTTTTTTCGCTCAACTCGAGCACGCGATTCATGTGTGTGCTCATCACCAGCGAGACGCCGCCCTTTGCGCATTTAATGCCGAAGGTCACGGACGAGCCGCCTCCATATGGATATATGGGAAGCTCCTGTTCGTTGCAGTATTCCACTATCTTCGCCACATCCTCTTTTCCCCTCGGATGCACGACAACGTCTGCGACCTCGCCGACGATGCCGCCGCGCAGGTCCATTGCCTCTTCCATCGTCTTTCCGCTTGAATACTTCAAACGCGAATAATCGTCGACGGCGACGTTCTCGGCGCCGACAATATTCTTCAATGCCTCTATCTGCGCCTCGGAGAGTCCCACCGGAATATCGCAACTCACGGCCTCGTTGCCCTCGTTTTTCTTTTCCCTGAAATCATCATCCGTCATCTGAAGCTTTTCCTTCAGCAATGCAAACAACCGACGGTTGGGATGCTTGAAACCGTCCGGATCTCCCCATTTGAAAATCGAACGATAGCTCCCTTCTCGCGGTGCGGTGGAAGCCCAGTCTGGATAAAAGTCCGCTTCGCCGCTCATTCCCGTTCCTCCCCTGCCGATTCCGCCAATCTCCGGCGGCCGCTTTCCCGCTCACGACTATTCAATCCGGCCGCCTCGCGATTCATATTATACCTCATATCCGAAAAAGCCATAGCCGCAGGCAGACCGAAGCAGCGCTCGGTAAAGAGTCTCGTTTCGGCGGCACTTGGAAACTTACCTGAAGATGGGGGGAAAGGCGCGTTGTGAATCAGGAAGAACAGGAAACCGAAGCGGTGGCCCGGCCTCTCGGCCTGCAGGGCTTCCTATCCCGATCGCAGTATATTGAGGGCCTTAAATGGCGTTTCTAGCA
>CBFDAY010000070.1:0-10673 GCA_965602895.1 uncultured bacterium | reverse complement strand
TAGCAGGGAAAAATCAATAGCAAAGGCTGCATAATAAGGCTGTTTTGCGCCATCTTGCGAAAGTTAACGCATTAAATCGCGCTCTCACGTCTGATTTTGCTTTTCCACAGTGTCATCCACATTGCAATTGCCTATCCAATCGCAGCTTGAGGACTTATCCACATTTTCCACATCCTCGACCGCATCTATTAAATCAGGCGGCCTCAATCAGGCTGCTAGTCATTATAATACAAGTAGTTATGACTAGAATCCCCGTTGGATGCCTGGAATCCCGTTGTGGATAAGTTGTTGATTAGTCGATCAAGGGCCGCTCTTTTGCCGCCAGCCTGGCAAAACGGATAAAGTCCTCAATTGACACTGTCTCGCCGCGGCAATCAGGGGAAATGCCGCTTTGCGCCAAGAATTGCGGCAGGATCTCTTTGACGGGCAGCACGGAGCCCGCGATCGGCGCAAGCGCATTCACGAGTTTTTTGCGGCGCTGGCCGAAGGCCGCCCTGACTATCTTGAAAAACACCGTCCGCTCTTTTGGGGTCAGTCCGGTATCGTCGCGAATCGACATGTGGACAATTGCGGATTCCACCTTAGGCCGGGGACGGAAGCAATTGGGCGAAACCGTGTGCGCGATATACGGGCGCGCATACAGTTGGCAGGCAATCGACAGGAGGCCGTAGTCCTTACCGCCCGGCTGGGCCACAATGCGCTCGGCCACCTCCTTTTGAATCATGACGGTTAAAGAGACAAGGCCGGCCTCGCTCTCCAGGAAATGCATGAGAATGGGCGACGTGATGTAGTAAGGGAGGTTGGAAACCATTTTCAGGACGTCGGCGCCGGGAATAAAGCGTTCGGTCAATTCCCGAACGGGATGATTCAGCACGTCGCCGATGAACAGTCGAACGCGCGGGTTTTCGCCGAATCTTTCATGCAGCAGAGGCCCCAGCCGGTAGTCTATCTCTACGGTCAACACTTCGCGTGCATTTTCCGCCAGCAGTTCGGTCAAATCGCCGGGGCCGGCGCCGACCTCGAAGACCGAATCACCGGGGCCGATCTCGGCCACATCGAGCATCTTTCGGTTTATATTCGGATCCAGAAGAAGGTTCTGCCCGAGAGATTTCTTCAGCTTGATGTTGTACTTCTTGAGCAGCTCGGACGATCGAGTTTTCATTCGGCGAGTTTGGCCGCGAGTTTTATGGCCTCGACGAGGCTTTTCTCCGAAGCCATTCCTTTCCCGGCAATATCGAAGGCGGTGCCGTGGTCAACCGACGTGCGCACGAAGGGCAGCCCGAGCGTGATGTTGACGCCTCTATCGAAAGCGATCATCTTGAATGGCGCGAGCGCCTGGTCGTGATACATCGCCACCACGAGGTCGTAGTCCCCATTGTAGGCGGAATGGAAAAGGGTGTCGGCCGGCAGCGGGCCCTCGACATTCATGACCTTTTTGCGGGCCAGCATGACCGCGGGAGCTACGACCTTTTCGTCCTCTTCACCGAAGGCGCTATCCTCGCCCGCATGCGGATTGAGGCCGGCGATCCCTATGCGAGGCATGGAGAAACCAAGTCTCTTGAGGGCCTCATGGGCCAGGCTGGTAACGCGCAGGATCTTTTGAGTCGTTATGGAGGCGGCCACTTCGCTGAGAGGAACATGGGTAGTAACCAGCACAACTTTCAGGCGGTCGCTGTGGAACATCATCGCAAACGTGCGTGTTCCGGTTTTCTCGGCAAGATACTCCGTGTGGCCGACAAAATCCGGCAGCCCCGACAGCCTAACGGCAGCCTTGCTGAGGGGAGCCGTGACCAGGGCGTCGAGCTTTTTCTTCGATATCACCTCGATTGCCCTGTCCAGGTAGGCGAGCGATGCCTTTCCCGAAGCGGAAGTCTTCCTGCCGACGGTGATCCGGCCGGGAGCGGGGACGTCGACGACACAGATTCTTCCCTTCCCGAAAGACGCATCCGCCAAATTCTCAACAGTTTCGCATTTTATGCGGAGGCCGAGTTCCGCCCCGAATTTTCGCAGGAGCCGGGCCGTCCCGTAGACGACCGGTCTGCAGACCGAATAGATTTTAGCCCGGGAGAGCGCCCTGAGAATGATCTCCGGTCCGATTCCGCCGGGATCGCCCATCGTTATGCCGACGAGTGGCTTTTTTCGGGCAGGCATCGGCGTCACCTCCTTTGCGCAAACAGGACCCTGACGCGCTCGAGATCGGCCGGCGTTTCGACACTGATGGACTCATAGTCCGTAGTCAGCACCTTGATTCTCACGCCGGCTTCGAGGGCGCGCAGTTGCTCCAGTCGCTCGGCCTTTTCCAGTGGAGACTGCGGCATCTTGGAGAATTCGAGCAGAAAATCACGCCTGAATGAATATATGCCGATATGCTTGAAAGCGATCTGGCCTTTATCACAAGCTTCGAATTCCTCGCGCGTCATATGGGGGATGCCGGCCCGCGAGAAATAGAGGGCGAGGTCGTTCCCGTCACACACGACCCTGGCCATGTTCGGATTAACGAAGTCCTCATATCTTTCGAAGGGCCTTTTGAGCGTCCCCATCTTGATCGATGCGTCGTCGCGCATCATTTTGATAAGAAGGTCCACGGCCCCCGGATCGACGAGCGGCTCATCGCCCTGCACGTTTATGTAGATATCCGCGTCGGTTCCAGTCGCGACCTCGGCCATTCGGTCGGTGCCGGAATTATGCTCTGCGGAGGTCATCATCACATTGGCGCCGTGGCTCTCGCAGGCCTGCATGATCCGATCGTCGTCGGTCGCCACCAGGCATTGCGACGCCAGCCCACAGAGGCTTGCCCTGTCGTATACGTGCAGGACGAGCGGCTTGCCTTCGATCTCGGCGAGGGCCTTGCCTGGCAGCCGCGTGGAGCCGTACCTGGCAGGGATAACGACGATTGCTTTTGACATATCACGACCTCGCTTCATCGGATTCGGGCGGGGCAAGGAGCTGTTTCTCGTAAAGGTTCCGATAGATGGGGCTGCTCGAATACAGTTCGGCATGCCGCCCGACCGCTTCGATGCGCCCCTTGTCCAGGACCACTACCTTGTCCGCGTTCTGTATGGTTGACAGGCGATGCGCGATAATAAAAGTCGTCCGCTCCTTGATCAGCCGGGCGAGCGCTTCCCGGATCAGCGACTCGCTCTCGCTGTCGAGTGAGGACGTGGCTTCGTCGAGAACAAATATCGCCGGATTCTTCAGGATCGTGCGCGCGATGGCCAGCCTCTGGCGCTGGCCGCCCGAGAGCAGTTCCCCCCTCTCGCCGATCGTCGTATCATAACCGTCGGGCATTTGCTGTATGAACCCATGCGCATTGGCGGCTTTTGCGGCCTCTATGATGTCTTCGCGGGAATATTCCTGCCTGCCGAAGCCGATGTTGTTGGCGACCGAGTCATCGAACAGGATTGTCTCTTGCGTAACGAGCCCGATCTGGGAACGAAGAGACGCCTGGGTCACGGAACGAACATTCGTTCCGTCGATGCGAATGGCGCCGCCACCCACGTCGTAAAAGCGGAGCAGCAGATTTATGATCGTCGTCTTGCCCGCGCCGCTAGGACCCACAAGCGCAACGGCTTCTCCCGGTTCGATGTCAAGGTTGAGGCCGTCGATAACCCTGTTCCGACCGTCGTAGCTGAAGCCGACTTCGTCGAATTCGACCGCTCCCTTTATGGGGGGCATCTCGACGGCGTCGGGCGAATCTTCGACACCGGGCAGCCTGTCCATGAAATCGAACGTCCGCACGGCCCCGGCCAGGCTGGTCTGCACTTCGCCCACGGCCTTGGACAGTTTCCTTAGCGGGCCGATGACCGCGCCCAGAGCGGCGTAAAAACCGATAAAGCTGCCATATGACATCTGGCCGGTCAACACGTCGCGGCCGCCCATCAGTATGAACACGCCGACCCCCACCGCGGCCACGATCTCCACAAGCGGAGACATAAGCTCGCGCGCCCTCACGGCGCGCATCTCGTTTTTGAACAGACGCTTGTTTTCGGTGCAGAAGCGTTCGCGCTCGTAGTTCTCCATCACGAAAGACTTGATGATCTTGATTCCGAAGAGCGACTCCTGCAGAAGCGACAATATGCTCGCCCTGTTCCTGAGCGTCTTCCGCGTGCTCTTCTTTATCTGGCGGCCGAAGCGGTTGACGGCATATCCTATAATCGGAAAGCCGATGATCGCTATTGCGGCAAGCCGCGAGTTCAGCCAGAAGGCGATGCCCAGCGCCACGGCGACGTTGAGGGGTTCGAGGAGCATCTTGTCGAAAATCAGCTTTGCGCCTCGATGAAGCATGTTCGTATCGTATGTCAGGACTGAAATCGTGTCGCCAACGCCCTCCTCGCTGAAAAAGGAGAGCGACTGGTCCATCATCCTGTCATGAAGATCGATTGATATGTCCATCCGCAACCGATGTGAAAGATACGCCCCCGTATAGCCGTGGATAAACTTGAAGATCGCGCGCGTGATAGCCAGGGCGATCAGGATTCCCGACATCACAACGAGCGTCCTGAACTTGTCCTGCAGGAGCAGCGACTGGAGTTTCCCAAGAAAGGCGGCGCCAAGGTCGGTGTCCATGAAGGGAAGATCCCGATAGGCGTCGATCTCGAACTGGCCGAACAGCATGTCTGCAACGGGCTTGATTCCGCCGATGGCGGCGCCGAAAGAGCCGGCCACAAGCAGAGAGCTGACAATCGTGACTACAACTAGCCACTTGTAGGGCTTCAGATAGCCGAGTATGCGAAGGTAATTTTTCAGGTCCTGCATCGGTCTTTCAGAAGATTCTCATAGACGGCGATGGCGCCTTCGACCATGCGCTCCGCCGTGAACCTCTCATGCGCCGCCTCGCGCCCCGCATATGCCAGCGCGGCGGCTTTTTCGGGATTCTCCAGAATATCCAGGATGGCGCCGGCAAGGGCGGCATGATCCCCGGGTGGAACCAGCAGCCCGGTCTTCTCGTGCTCGATAATCTCCGGGATGCCCCCCACCCTGGTCGCGACGACGGGTTTTCCCATCATCATAGCCTCGACGACCGAATTATTCAACCCTTCCATTTTGGACGAAAGCGCGAATACGTCGAACGCCCGCAGATAGCTGCCCACATCATCCTTGAAGCCCGTGAGGATAACGGAGCCGCCGACCCCCAGCTCCGAGGCGAGGTCTTTAAGACTGCGTTCCCGCTCGCCATCGCCGACTATCACGAACTTCGTTTTTGGCAATCTCTCAAGGACAAAGAGCGCAGCCCGCAACAGGCAATGCTGATCCTTTGCCTCCACGAGCGCTCCCACATTGCCGACGAGCCTATCGTCCGGCCCTATCCCGAGTTCTTCCCGAACGTCTTTCCCCTCGGAAACCTCGGGGGGAACGACGCCGCTGTGGACCACGTGGACCTTTGCGGGATCCACTCCGGCGGAGACCAGCGCCTCCCCGGCGGCCTCGCATACGGCAATGTAGGCGTCTATCCTCCTGCGGTATTTGACGAACTTCGCTATTCCAAAAGGACCGCCTTTGACGGGGAAAGCGACTCTTCGCGATACAACGCATGCGGGAGAGCGGTTGAAAGCGCACGCCATTGCGCCGAGCGCGTGAGCGCGGGCCGTGTGCATGTGGATAATGTCGAAATTACCCGAGCGGATTATCCCGGCAATGCGGCGGGCGGAGAAGAGGTCGACCTCTCCGAGCATCGGAACCGGGTGCACCTTTATGCCGAGCGCTCTTGCCCGTCCTCCAAGGACGGTCCCGGGGCGTGTCACCAGTTCGGCCTTGTGCGAGGCGCTCGCAAGTCCTTTCAGCAGGTGCAGGACCTGGGACTGGCCGCCTCCCCAGTCGGCCCTGTCGTCTATCTGAAGTGTGGAAAGCGGCATACGGCCTTTTCGGGAGAACGGCGCGCCACCGTTTTTCGCCGTGGTTCACAACAGTGAAAAGCGCAGGCGTCTTCCAGCGCCGTTTCTGGATTTTCCGCGACCCTTTTTATTTCCTTTTGCACGCGCGCAGGGTCAGCTCCAGATTGCGCGCCGGCATCATGAATGCGAAGTTTTTCTCGTACCATCTCGGCGAGAATGCACAAATCAGCCGCGCCAGAAGCTTTGTAAAAGACCTGCTGAACGTGATCCGGCGTTGGACGATCTCGAAATGAACGTCACCGTACGATAGCGAATAATCCCGGCTGAAATAGTCAAAGCTCGCGAGCGTGAAATGGTGCTTGTGCGTGGGGTCGTCCCATGAGTTCACACACGAGAAGTGTGGGGTGACGATCTCGACCAATGCGCCTTCCCGACTCACGCGGTACACCTCCGCCATAGTCCGCACAATGTCGGTCAAATGCTCCAGCACATGCTCGCAGATGACCCGGTCGAATGCGTCGGACTCCAACGGCCACGGAACCTTGTTCATGTCGTGAATGATATCGGCCTGAGACTTCGGGGCCATGTCGATCCCGAGCGCCCCGGCCGCCTTTTTGTTTCCGCAGCCGAGATGTAAAGTAGTCGGACTATTCATAGCGGCGTTCACGCGTTCCTCGAATTCATCTCAAATTAAAGCGACGCCAATGTCGGCTAACACAAGTATCCCAATGTCGCCGAGAGTTTGTCAAGTCGAAAGAGTCGGCCGGGCGCGGAATGAAAAGCCGAATCCGCGTTACCAAAGCTTTTCGCGGCATTTCTTGATCTGATGCGGGTAGTCCTCGAAAAGATAATGGACGCGGCTGACGTGGTCGGTCTCGGGAGCGAGGGCGGTGCGTTCGAGCACCTTGCGCTCGCGCGCCTCGCGGTCGTTATATATGAAGTCAAAATGAAAGATGTGGGCATCCTTTATCTTTTTGCCGACGCCTTGAACTTCGTCGGGGAATTTCATATGGGCTTTCCTGCCCTCGATGTAACGATAGCTCGGCAGATTGCGGAACAACCGCTGGTGATAGGACGGATAAAGCTTCTTGCTCTTTGCATATCTCAGGGGGTCGGCCCGGATAATCCAATATGTCGGGAAAATATAGCAGTCGTGCCTCCGCGAGCGGATGAGCCTTCGGATTTTTCGGCGCATGTTCACGCCAATTGCCTCGTCGGAACCGAGGATCAGCACCCAGTCGCCTGTTGCGCGGTCCATCGTGTAGTTGAACTGGACCGAATAGTTGTCCGGCCACGCGTTATGGAAGTAGCTCACCTTGTCGTATGAGAGCGCCAGCTCCTTCGTGTTGTCCTCCGATCCGCCGTCGACTATGACGACCTCGTCGGCCACCGGCAGGACGCTCTCGATTGCGTGAACGAGCTTGTGCGCGCAGTTCTGCGTCGGGATGCAGACCGATAGCTTCGGCTCTTTGTCGGGTGCAGACATCATCGGTTTCTGAGAATTATCTCCCTTTCAGAGAGTTTTGTAAAGCTCAATGAATGTCTTTGCCACCTTCGCGCTATCATGAACATCTTCAACGTAAGCGCGTCCCTTTTCCCCGATATCGGCGCGGCGCCCTGGGTTGGCGCACAGCATTTCCAGGTTCTCCTCAAGATTATCCGGATTCGTCGAAACGATGGGCAGGCCCGGTGGATATTTCTCCCTGATATCATCCCGAATATAACATAACACGGGTTTCCCCAGGGCCATGGCCTCGATGGCGAATATCCCATACGAGCCGAGCAACAACTGGTCAATGACAATGTCGGCTTCCCTGTATATCTTCAATGCTTCCTCGTGGGTCATGTTCCGCACAAGCACATAGTCCAACCGAAAGCGCTTCTTCATCCTTTCGATCACGGGCTCGATAAACTCGGTCCCCTTCACCCAGGAATTGCTGGGAGCATGGACAATCTTGAGGCACTCCCTGTGTTCGCTCGGATAGCAGGGCTCGTAACAATCGAGGTCGATCGCCTGCGGGACTATCTCGACACGCCTGAAAAAGCCGTCGACATATTCGGCAAGCTCATGGTCGGCCACGACCGCAACATCTATATGACGGGCGACTTCGGCCATCTTCTTTCGGAGAGAACCGGCGTCCTGTCCCTCCTTGATCCTCACGTATCTATTTTTTCTTGAGGCCATATCCAGCGTCCGGATCTCGCTGCCCCAGTAGTGCATCAGCATCTTTTTCTTGAGGCGTCTCAACCAGGAGATATCCTGGTTTCCATCGATAAACGTCCTTCCGTAATGAAAATGGAAAACGTCGTATTTGAACAGAGATTCGAAGGCAAAGATCATTTGCCTCGGCAAATGCAAGCCTTTTTTCCTAAACCAGCGAATATCGATAGTACGGTCAACCGGATATGCGTATGGGTTTTTCTCGTATGCGACTGAATGGGCCTCATAGCCCAGTTTCCTCTGCGCCCTCGAAATGGTCGCCATCTGGCCGGCGGTCTCAATCGGAAGATGCAGTATCTTTCCAACGGAATTCATCATTCGCCCGAACAGCCTCCGATCACGTCGGCCGGCCGACCCCCAGCTCATCGTAGATCGAAAGGACGTCCCTCGCTACATCCGACCACGTGCGCTTTGTGAGGTCGGGGACCGATACCTCCTCTGCGCGAGCTTCGCCATTCAAAAGCGAAACCAGCGCATCGGAGATTGCCTCGATGCTGAGAGGATCGACCAGCGTGGCTATTCCGCGACCGATTTCGGCGCTCGAAGACACGTTGGACGTCACCACGGGAACTCCGCACGCCGCGGCCTCGATTATCGGCAGTCCGAAGCCCTCGTATTGGGTGACGAATAGAAACGCCCTTGCGCCGGAGTATAGCGCCGGGAGGTCTTCGTCGGGAACGTAGCCCGGCAGGAGGATGCGGTCTTCGGAGTCGCTTTCTTTGAGGTAATCAAGTATCCGCTCTTTGCCATATGTAAGCCTGCCGGCGGCCACAAATTGGAGATCCCCCCCGCCCTGCCGCATCGTCCGCCGAAACGCCTCGAACATGCGCAGCACGTTCTTCCTTATCGATAGCGCGCCGACGTAGAAAATGTAGTCGCGCCCGATCCCGTATTTTCGCCTGACCCGCTCCACCTCCTCCGGCGGTCTCGGATAAAGCTGGTCGTCCACGCCAAGGTAGATCACGCGCGTTCTCTCCTCGGCCTCGGGGAAGAAGCGGAGAAAGTCGCGGCGGGTGCATTCGGAATCGCAGATAATTCGGTCGGCCCTCTCGGCAATGTCGGCGTATCTGGCGATCTTTTTCTTGCGAAATTTTTCATCCGCGAACTCGTCCGAGACGAGTGAGAACACGTCGTGCAACGTGGCCACCAGCTTCGGCCCCCTGATGTTGGGCAGCCGCGCGTCGGGACCGTGGAAGATATCGATCCCGCGACCGGTGAACAGGGGCTCCTGGAAGAGCTTCAGCTTTGTCGACGCCTTCTTGGGACGGTAGAAGTGCTTGCGTTTTTTCCAGCGCGACAGGCGGTAGCACGTGAGGTATTCGTTTCCGTCGTCCAGCTCCTCGAGATGTTCTACCAGTCGCAGCACGTACTTCGCCACGCCGGTTTTGTGCGGGATCGCCAACGATCCGGTGTCAATAGCGATTCTCATCGGCATTCTCTTGCCCGGTGGAAACCGGGCGCTCTGACAAGGCTTTGCTATCCAAATATGCGCGTCTATTTTCGCTTGCGCCCGGTGGAGGGACCACTGCGGACGAGGCGCTCGTAAACATTCCTGACCTGTCCCGCCTGAGAATGCAGCCGATACCTGTTTCGCGCTTTTCTGAACGCCTGTTCCGACATCGAGCGCAACAGCGCAGGGTCCCGGGCCAGATGACAAATGGCTTCGGCGAGCGCGGCGGGAGTGTCCTTGGTGACGATCCCATCGACGCCATGGTCGACGATCTCCGGCAGCATCCCGCGGCGGGCGGCAATCACCGGCTTTCCCATGGTCAACGCTTCGCGGGCGGCCCTGCACGTGCCGTCCGTGCCGGGAACAAGAAACACCTTTGCGTCGATACAGGCCAGCGTATCCACATAGTCCTGACCGACGTGGTACCCGGCAAACTTCACGCAGCCGTCGAGCCCCATTTCCCGCACGGGCTCGACTGCCAATTGCTGCATCTTCGTGCCGCGGCCGACGATCAGGAGTTTGATCTTCGGGTCGCGCCTCGACACTATCTTCATTGCATCCAGCAGCACATCGAAGCGCCGGTGCGCCTGTATTCGCGCCACAATGCCGACGACGAAGTCATCCGGCCCGAGGTCGAATACCGGCCTCATGTCCTTTTTGACATTGCCCGGATCGAAACGCTCGGTATCCACCGCCCCTCCGATAAGCCAGACCCTGTCGGCGGGAAACCTGAATTTTTCATGCATGGCGGAGCGGGCGATTTCCGAGGGAACAATGACACCGTCGGTGTAACGTCCGAAGATGTATCTGTTCCTCACGGTCCGCCTGGGCCCCCTCCCCTTGTAGCAAGAACGCAGCACGATGGCGCCGGTTTTCGCCCTGCGCGCCGCATGGGCGCCGAGCAAATGATCGTTATCCAAATGCGTATGAACGAGGTCAACCTTTTGCTCCTGCAGGAATCGGGGCAGCGTCCGCATATCCTGAAGGTTGTTTTTCAGGTTGAAATGCTTTTTGAGCTGAAACGACGTGATCGGCTCCAGCCCCAGCTCAAGCGCCCTGTTTTTAACCGCCGCCATCCTGTCGCTGCCCGAAGAGCAGCAGGCAAAGAGGACGTCCACACCCTGACGCTTCAGCTCGGCGCATAAGTTCAACGCGGGTTCGGCAGGGCCGG
>CBFDAY010000069.1:0-10680 GCA_965602895.1 uncultured bacterium | reverse complement strand
CTGGGACTGCTGATGCGAATGTTTGAGTGGCAACGATTCAATTCCATGTTTTTTCCGCAAGGCCTCAGGCAAAGGCTGCGCAAGAGGGTCGCGCGCGAGACCCAGGGCCGAAACGCGATGGCGAGATTCGATGCGCTCGGGAAATCGATGCAGCAGACCGGCATCACCCACAGCGTCGTTCTGCCGATCGAGCCCTATGGAAGCTCTTCAGAGGTGCTCGCGGAGGCAAAAGAGGACAGCCGCTGGATTCCGTTTGCCTCTGTGGACCCCTGCGACCCGAAACGAGCCGAAAAGCTTACAAAATATGTGGAGGGAGGCTGTCGCGGGCTGAAGCTGCACCCGATAATCCAGGACTTTCATCCATCCGGACGCGACTGCATGGAGACTATCGAGGAGTTCAGCCAATACGGGCTGCCAATATTCTTTCATTCCGGGCAGACTGCGTACTACCTGCCCGAGTCCGAATCTGAGAGCTACGGCGCTCCCGAGAACTATGTGAAAACATTCGAGGCCTTTCCCAAAGTGAAGTTCGTGATGGGTCACATGGCGATGTTTGAGGCCAAAGAGGCCATCGAGATCGCGAAAAAATGCGAGAACGTCTACTTCGACACGAGTTTTCAGCCGATGGGAACGGTGAAAAAGGCAATCGAGGAAGTGGGTGAAGACAGGATAATGTTCGGCACGGATTGGCCGTTCGGACGCCAGCGCTTCGAGCTGGGCATCATTATGGATCTGACCGAGGGAAATCCGCCGCTGAGGGAAAAGCTTCTCTGGAGAAACGCCGAGCGGCTTATCGGCGAGGTCGGCTGATTTTATCCGCCTTTGGTCCAACTGGGCGTCTCAGGGCTTCCTTCCTCCACGGGCAGAATCATGTACGTGGAAAGACACTTCGCCACCAGCCGTCCGTCCTGATCCTTAAGCGTGACATCGCCGATGGCGGTCTTGCGCCCGCAGTGGATGATGTTCCCTTCGGCGATTACCTCGCCCGAGGCGACCGGCGCGATATAGTTGATCTTTAGCTCGATGGTCGTGAAAATCTTGTCCATGCCGACGAGGCCCCAAAGCGCGATCGCTACCGCCGAGTCGGCCACCGCGGCCAGCGCGCCGCCGTGCATCACGCCCATCGGCTGGGTCAACTCTTCGCGGAATGGAAGCCGAAAGCGCGAATAACCCGCCCGGACCTCGACGATTTCCATCCCGAGGAGCCTGTACATGGGGATCCGGTTCGCATTCTCACGAAGCGCATCGAAATCGACCGTCGGTTTATCGCTCACGTATTTTTCTCCTTCGACCCGGGCGTCAATTGACATGTTTCCCTTGCTTCATACTAGGTGCGCCCTGCCGGGCGCACGCATTCAATAAAAGGGCGCACGGCCTGTGCGCCCCTGCGTGTTATATTGCGTTATCTGCGGTCTCCCGAGCCTTGATTCCCGAGCCAAAGAGGACCTCTTCAGAACTCTCCTTGCTCCCTGAGTTCGGCGATGGCCGCCAGCATGCTGTCGGGATCGAGGTTGTAACGATTGTATAACGCTTCGGGGTAGCCGATTTCGGAATACTCGTCGCGGACGCCCAACCGCTTGAGTTTTGTGCCGAGTCCTTCGTCCGCGATCACTTCGGCCACTGCGCTGCCGAGGCCACCGGTTATGTTGTGCTCTTCGGCGGTGATGATGAACTTGGTCTCGGTCGCGGCCTTGATGACGGCCTCGCGGTCGATCGGCTTGATCGTGTGCATGTTCAGCACGCGCACGCTCAGCCCCTCATCCCCCAGCTCGCGGGCGACTTCCACTCCCGTCAGCACCGCCACGCCGCAGCAGATTATCGTGATATCCGTCCCCTCGGCCATCACGACCGCTTTCCCGATATCATAGTCGTAGTTCTCATTGTCATAGACAATCGGCTCGAGTCCGCGCCCGATGCGGATATAGACCGGCCCCGGCCAATCGACGCATGCGGCCACGGCGCGTGCGGTCTCGATCGCGTCGGCCGGCACTATGACGGTCATATTGGCCATCGAACGCATTATCGCCACGTCTTCGGTGGCAAAATGCGTGGGCCCGCCCGAGCCCATGCTGAGGCCGGCATGTGTGGCCACGATCTTGACCGGCAGGTCGTTGTATGCGATATCCGTCCGCACCTGTTCGCACGCGCGCATCGATGCAAACGCCGCGAAAGTGCTCGCGAACGGTATCTTGCCGACCCTGGCGAGTCCCGCGGCAACGCTGAAAAGGTTCTGTTCGGCTATTCCGACGTTGAAATAGCGATCGGGGAACGCCTCGAAGAATTCTTTCGTCTTGTTCGAGCGCATAAGGTCGGCCGTGAGAACCACGATGTCCTCGTTCGTCCGCCCCATCTCCGTCAGTACCTTGCCGTACACCTCGGCCTGGGTGAGCATGTCGATGATTTCGATATTGTACGTAAAACCCTCGGTCATTTGACGGTTCCTCCTCTGAGAGACCTTCCGCCCGCTATTCCGAAACGGTCGCCTCGATATCCTTGAGGGCCTGCTCTTCAAGGTCGCTGTCGATTGCGCCGTAATGCCATTTGGCCTCGCCGCGCATGAATGACACGCCGTAGCCCTTTTCGGTGTTGGCGATGATGATAGTCGGCGTGTCGCTGTCAGGCGGCGGCAACTCCTCGAATACATTAATGATTTCGGCCATGTCGTGCCCATTGACTTCGAGAACGTTCCAGCGAAAAGCGCTGAGCTTTTCGTCAAGGGGCTCAAGCGCCATGACATCCTCGGTAAGGCCGTCGATCGAGTATTTGTTTCGGTCGATTATGGCGACCAGGTTGCCGAGCTTGAAGTGCGCGGCGCTCATTATGGCCTCCCACATACTGCCTTCCTGGAGTTCCCCATCGCCAACCAGACAGAATACGCGCCAATCGGCGTTTTCGAGGCGCGCACCCAGGGCCATGCCCACGCCGACGGAAAGCCCGTGACCGAGGGAACCGGTCGAATGCTCTATGCCGGGTGTGGACTTGGCGTTGGTGTGCATTCCGAACGGGCTGTCGAGCTGGTTGAAAGTGTTCAGGTCCTCTTCGGGAAAATAGCCCACGCGCGCGAGGACCGGATCGAGCGCAATCGCGCCGTGTCCCTTGCTCAGAATGAATCTGTCGCGGTCGGGCCAGTCGGGTTTTTTCGGATCGACGTTCATCACATGGTGATACAAGGCGACTGTCATGTCGACCATGGATAGCCCGCCGCCGAGGTGGCCGCCGCCTGCGATCTTCGTAAGCTCCAGCACTTTTTTTCGGATATAGGCCGCCTCTTTCGAGAGGAATTTTTCAAGCTCGCGACGGTCGCCGATATCCTTCGTCATTGTCTGTGCCAACTTCTGTCCCTCCCCGCCAAGGCTATTCGATTATCATGTCCTCGCAACCCATTTCCTTCAACACGGCCTTGTACATCCTGAAAGTGGGCCTGATCGCCGTCACGAGTCCCATCGACTTTTGCACCTGCCCCGAGGCCTTGATCTTGCCCATCGCCAGGGCCGAGACGGCGTTCTCTTTGCCTTGCCAGAAACGATGGCTGAAATCGGACGACTGGGTCATCGTGACATCGGGTTCGTCGTCGCACTCGCCGATCGTGAACGAGCCGTACATGCCTTCCTCCTTGGGCGGGTCGGCGAAATTGAGGAAGATCGTGCCGTCGGGATCGGTATAGTTGAAGCGTATCTTAACCTTGGACTTCGCGAGCTTGGATCCGACCGATTCATCCGAGATAACCTTTTTCATAAACGCTTCATAGACTTTGTACATTTTTTCGATGCTGTCGTAATATGGCATGCCCCAATCCTTTCGTTTTAGAGTTTCATCAAACCCGGGTCCATGAGACCCGGCCCTGCCTCCATCGGCAATTCTATACCGAACGCCCGCCGACAATTAAGCGTCCGGAATCCCATCCTGAAATCACCAGTGTGTCGTTTAACCTTCTACGAGCATTTCATGACGAATACCGGCAGACACTCCCAATTATATTTCGGGAATCAGAATCGGCTTATGCAGGTCGGCGCTATAACTCCTCACAGTCGAGCCCGAACGCCTCGGCGACCCCCGCATGCGTGACTTTGCCGCCCACGACGTTCACACCCTTCTTCAGCATGGGGTTGTCCTGCGTCGCGCGCTTCCATCCCTTGTCGGCCAGTTCCAGGCCATACTGGAGCGTGGCGTTTGTGAGAGCGTATGTCGAGGTTCTCGGCACAGCGCCCGGCATGTTGGCGACGCAATAATGGACTATGCCCTTTTCGATGTAGATGGGATCCCTGTGGGTAGTCGGGCGCGTGGTCTCGCAGCATCCGCCCTGGTCCACGGCGATGTCTACAAGCGCCGACCCGCGCCGCATGCGTTTCAGCATTTCGCGTGTGACCAGCTTGGGCGCGCGCGCGCCGGGAATAAGGACCGCGCCGATGATAAGGTCCGCGCTCTCGACTTCCTCTTCGATGTTCGCGGGGTTTGACATCACGGTGGAGACATGGCCTTGCATTACGTCGCGGACATATCCCAGCCGGGTCGGGTTAATATCGAGGATGCTCACGCGGGCCCCCATGCCCGCAGCGACGAAGCAGGCATTGGCGCCGGCGATGCCGGCTCCGATTATGACCACCTTGGCCGGCGGCACGCCCGAGACGCCCGGCAGAAGAATCCCGCTGCCACCGTTCTTGGCCTCGAGACAGAACGCCCCCATCTGGACGGACAATCTGCCGGCGACCTCGCTCATGGGAGCCAGCAGAGGCAGCGCCCCGTTACTCAACTGGATGGTCTCGTAGGCTATAGCGACGACTTCTTTCTCCATCAGTTTCTCGGTGAGCCCGCGGTCGGCGGCGAGATGCAGATAAGTGAATATCACCTGGTTCTCACGCATTCGCGTAAACTCCGGATCGAGCGGCTCTTTGACCTTCACAACCATGTCGGACCGCCCCCAAACCTCTTCGACATCGGCGCAGATATTTGCGCCTGCCTTTATGTAGGCGTCGTCGTCTATGCCGCTCCCATCACCCGCGCCTGCCTCGATCAGAACTTCATGCTCGTGACCGACGAAAGCCGAGACTCCGGCCGGCGTCATTGCCACACGCTTCTCATCGATCTTGATCTCCTTCGGAACTCCGACCATCATCATATCCTCCTCTATTATAATGGCCGTCAGCCGCTTGCCCTTGATCAGCCGCTTCTTCCCGTCCCGGCCTTGCGAGCCCGACTCTTTCGCCGGACGCCGGTCGGCCCGTTTGCGACGATACCTGTATCCAAGACATTCAGTATCGCCCGCATGTGCTGTCTTACCAGATTTTTGTCTTTCGAAATATCCGCACCGGTGAAAACGCGGAACCGTTCCCTTTGGTATCTGCCGGCAAGAGTGCTGAAAAACAGCGAGTACACGCAATCGATCATGTAGGCGGCATGCTCGACCGAAAGGTCCTTCCTGATGCCGCCCGACTCGATTCCTTCGGCAAGCACATTACGAAAAAACTCGGCCGACCGCCTTTCGAGCATCCCGGCCAGGCCGGCAAGCGATGTGTCGTTACCGGCGCTGATCAGGTCGTAATACATCTTGAACATGTTTCGATACCGCGGGAATGCGTTCAGGCTCTCCTCGAAAACTTTTTCGATCTTTGTGACGGGATCAAGTTCCATCTGCGCGATAAGGTCGAAGACCTCATTCTGGATGCGAGCGGCCTCGATCAAAGTGGAATAGTACAGATCGCGCTTGTCTTTGAAGTAGAGGTATATGGAGCCCTTTCCAATACCGGCGCGCCGTGCAATGGAATTGACGTTGGCCTTGTGGTAGCCGTGGCGCGCGAACTCGGCGGCGGCGTTTCGATAGATTCGCTCCCGTTTTCGCTTGTCGATTTTGTCCAAAGCTTTCTTTGTCATCAGAGATTTCCCGGGTGACGGTCGGCTATGACTGACTGGGCGGTCACCCAGTCAGGTTTTATATCATATGCAGTTTCAGTTTGTCAAGACCCCCAACGGCGGCCATTCTTTCCCGGCCAAATATTTGGCTGCAGCATGAAATCGGTGTCATTACTGCGGGGAGCATGAAACACATCACACTTTTGTCACCCTGAGCGAAAGGCCGTAGGCCCGAGTGAAGGATCTCGTGTTTAGCCCGAACGCACCGCATTCTTCGAGATTCTTCGCGGAGTTTATCCTGAGCGCAGCCGAAGGGATCAGAATGACAATTACTATCTGCTCCGAGTAGTAAGAGCAAACCGCTTGTCAGACGGAACCGAAGACATGCCCGAAACGCGAAGGCCTATGTAATTCAGTGACGTTATATCTGCCCAGGTGGCGGTGAGGCGTATGGGAAAGAGATTCGGTCAGATGGGAGAACTATTTTCGCTGTGAAGTCCGGCTGCGATGCGAGATAATGCGGATAAATTACGAAAGGCTATCCGCAATGCTCCTTTATCCGTCGGATCCTTTGTTTTCGGATATTCGCCCTTTTCGGGCCCCTCTTTCTCGGAGGGTCCTTCTTTTGAGGCGGCGCATCCGGGGATAGGGCGTCGGCCAATAGCTCATCCAATTCTTCATTGGTGACGCCGTTATCTTCGGCAACTCTTCTGGACGAGAGGAGTCCGAGCCTGAGGTTCGTTCGTGTCGGTTTGCCGTTCATTTCAAATCATATTTTGGCTGCAGTGTTCGACGATCTCCCGCGTCACTCTCGCTTCCCCGCGCATATATGCTTCGAGAAGCGAGTTGTCGGCAAGTTTGCTGATTTCCCTGCAGATGCCTCCGGTTTTTGCGTGAATAAGTCCATAGCAATCATGATCGAACAACTCTTCGGGCGAACCCGCCACGAGCAGCCGGAATTTTATGTATTGTTCCGTGTCTGATGCCGACAGAGGCATGAGATACGAACTCATCGCGATGCGGCTCCGTAGCGAGCTGTACCTCTTGTGCCGCAGTCTGCGGAGGAAAGTTTCTTCGGCCAGCATGATAATCGTGCAGAGCTTTTCCTGCGGAGTCTCAAGGTTTGTGAGCGCACGTATCATGTGCAGATGGTCAGCGGGCAGGAAATGGGTCTCATCGATAATCATGACGACGCGCTGCCCCATGCTGTAGGACTGCATAAGATATGAATGAATATACTCGAGGAACGCCTGTGTGCTTTCCCTGCCGCTGGGACGCGCTATCTCGAGTTCATCCAGTATGCATCCCAGCAGCCCCATCTTGCTCATTCCGGGATTGGCCAATATCACTACGGGGACGAATTCGCCGCCAGCCAGCCCTGCGAGCAGCATCTGTGTCAGCAGCGTCTTGCCCGTGCCGCTGCGCCCCCACACCAGCCCCAACGCCTTGTGCTGCCGGGCGCACATCATCATCCGCACGAAGGCCGTCTCATGGGTCTGAGTCCTATAGAAGAACTCCGGATTCACGCTGTCATTGAACGGCGCCCTATGCAGCCCGAAGTGGTCGCAATAGTCGAGTGCCATTTCCATCGGTTTCACAGCCGCCTCCATAACTGTCTCCTTCTTGGTGCGCAGAAATGCCAGCCCGTCGATAACCTTTCTCAACCGGCTTTCACCGGGCCGTGCTTTCGGCAAGAGTGTCAAGCCAAGCCTCCTCCGCCTTCGAGCGGAGTGACACAATTTTTTGCTTCTGCAGCGAGTCGGCCAATTTGCGAATCGCCGCCGAGGCCCTGGATTCAGGGTATGCAAGCACAAACGGGACACGCTCGTTCACCGCGCGCCGCACGCGTGAGTCTTCCCACACGCATCCAAGCTCGATCACGGATTTCCCCAGGAACCGCTGCACGCAACGCGAGATGCGCCGCAGCGCCGCCGTTCCCTCGCGAGCGCTTCTCACCCGGTTTGCCACGACGCCTATTTTGCAGTACGCGTTGCGCTCCAGGCTCAGCTTTATCAAAGCGTACGCGTCTGTGATCGCCGTGGTTTCGGCCGTTGTAACAACTATCACGAAATCGGCGGCACATACGAAGTCCAGAACAGCGCCCGAGACACCCGCCGCCACGTCGACGAGGACGGTATCATAGAGCGACCCCAATCTCTTTAACGCCTCCAGCAGCATCCGCCGCCTGGGGGCCGAGAGATTTGCAAGCTCGTATATGCCCGATGAACCGGGCACGATGTCGGGACCGCCGGGCGCTCGCGCGATGATGTCCTCGATCTCGCATGCGCCGGTAATAACGTCCCGCAGTGTCGAGCCGACCTTTACTCCGGCCAGCAGATGCACGTTGGCGACGCCGAGGTCCGCATCGAGCACGGCAGTCTTGAAGCCCGCGCCGACCAGTTCGGCGCCGAGGCTGAGCGAGATGTTGCTCTTGCCTACGCCTCCCTTCCCACTGGCCACTGCGATCAATCTCGGGGCCTGAGCCACAGGCGCGCACGCTACGCCGGAGCCGCCGTTCCATCCGAGTGGTTCGACCAGCATCCGCGCCAACTGCGCCTTGAGCGCGCCGGGCGAAAGGCCTTGCTCGTGGAGACGGTTGGCCGCGGCGAGTATCTTGAGATCGGCGGAGGTGTAGCTGCGAGGAAACGCCAACCGAGAGGCCGAGAGGAAATCCTCGCAACACGTTTCGAGGAACCTGAACCTGGCCGGCTCGAGACCCAGAAAACCTGCGGCCTTGTCTGTTTCCACACAAATTGTTGAAGCAAAATTCATAAGGAATGCGCCACCCGAATCCAACATCTTGTACCTACTCCAGATTCTAATACTTCATATTGTATTTGTCAACCTTTTTCCTGCAGGAATTCCCCTTTTTTTCCCGGCAGCGCCATTGATGAGGCTGCCGTGACCGTCCGCACCTGTGGTTCTCCGCTTCTTGAGTTAATGATTCGACTCGCCGACCCGAAGCGTCCTGATGTTGGCAACCCATTCCCACTGCGCATGTTAAGAGACCTCCTTTGAAGCGTGTCCCCTGCCTGCCTTCAGGATATTATCGACATCCTTTAGGGCGACCTTGGCGTCACTGGATAACGAGGAAAAATATTGACGGAAAATCGGTCCCAGACTTCGATTCCGGCCTTCAAGAGGCCTTGCCTGCATCGAATAATGACCAGCATATCGATAGGACAGCCTGGTGAAGCGGGGAAAGTATTTCGATCCTTTTTATGTTATCATGTATGTTTGTGGTGAAACCGACCTCTTATCCGGAACACCCATTACCCGACCCGATTAGATCATCAAAATGGCGATGAGCCTGAAGTGATATCGACAGAGATCCGAGGAGGAACTAAATGGAAAGCAGTATTAAGGCGTCGTTGGACGCGATTTTTTATCCGAAGTCGGTCGCGATAGTCGGCGCAAGCAATAATCGCAATCGCTGGGGTTACGGCACGATGTTCAATATGCTCGAGGCCGGATACCGCAATACACTTTATCCCATCAACCCGAAGGAAAATGAGATCCAGGGCGTTCACGCCTACCCGAGCATCTCGGACGTGCCGGAGAGAATCGACCTCGCGATTATTGTTGTCAATGCTTCGATGGTGGAGGGCGTCATCCGCGAGTGCATCGAGAAAAAGGTGCGCGGTGGCATAATTATCACGGCGGGCTTCGCCGAGACCAGCTCCGAGGGGGCGGAACTCCAGCGGAAGCTGGCGAAGCAGGCGCGTGAGGCCGGTTTCTATTTTATTGGGCCCAACTGCTGGGGCATCTGGAGCTCGGATGCGAACGTGAACACGCTGTTCTGGGAACTGCCGCCCAAAGGGCCGATCTCGTTTGTCTCGCAAAGCGGCTCGCTCGGAGAATATTTCTACAACGCTACACAGAAGCGTGGCTACGGCATCAACAAGTTCATCAGTTGTGGCAACCAGGCGTGCGTCACATTCAACGATTTCCTCGAATACCTCGGCGATGACCCGGCGACTCGCGTTGTTATCGGATACGTCGAAGACGTCGGCAACGGCCGCCGGTTCCTGGAGGTCGCGCGCAAGGTCGCGGCGAAGAAGCCGCTCCTGATTTACAAGGCAGGCACGACCGACGCTGGCGCACGCGCGGCGAAGTCGCACACGGCCGCGATTGCCGGGAACGATGCCATTTTCGACGCCGCTTGCCGCCAGGCGGGCGTGCTCAGGTGGCACGATTTCATGGAAATATTCGACATGGCCGAGGCGCTGTGCTACCAGCCTCTCCCGAAGGGGAACCGCGTGGCGGTGATCTCGTCGCAGGGCGGATTTTGCGTGACGGCGGCCGAGGCCTTGTCGCGGATGGGCATGGAGCTACCCGAGATGAGCGCCGAGGCGCAGGCCGAGCTGCGGAGCCACATGCGCGAGTTTGCGCCGCCGCCGGTCAACCCGGTCGACTGCATCGCGCGCAAGGACAACAACGCCTTTGTCGATATAGCCGAGATCATAGCGAAACAGGATTACATCGACGGGATAGTGCTGACCGCACATGTCGGCCATTTCGACCGCAGGATGTCGTCGGAGAATATGATACGCCGCCTGGAGATTGCAGAGGCGCTGGCGGCGATTCCCGAGAAATACGGCAAGCCGCTAATCTGCGCCAATGAGCACGAGCTTGCGGGACCGGTGTTCGAGATTTTCAAGGGCAGGCACATCCCGTTTTTCGACAACCCGATGGACTGCGCCAAGTCGATGCATGCGCTCGTCAAATATTCCGAGATCAGGCGCAAGATGGAGGGGTAAGCATCTGTGCGCGCGGCGCTACCCGCTAATGCTACTGGTGCCGCTCCTTGAAATCCTCGTACAGCGCCAGGTT
>CBFDAY010000068.1:0-10711 GCA_965602895.1 uncultured bacterium | reverse complement strand
TGAATTCCCCGCAAAAGAAAAGCGGACACAAAATGCGTAAGCGCCCACTTCCCTGAGTGTTAGATGGTAGCGGTGGAGGGATTCGAACCCCCGACTAAAGGATTATGATTCCTCTGCTCTACCAGCTGAGCTACACCGCCGTCTTTGGGGAATTATACCAACCAGTGGCGCGTGTTGTCAATACATCTTGCGCCAGGAATTCCCCGGAAACCCGTTCGGGCCAAAGGCGCACGTCGTTCCCCTTTGGCTTATCACCAAGAAACGAACGGCCGCCCGCGCAACGCCTGCGAGCGGCCGCCAGTGAAAGTGTCAGATCGGATTGCTACTGCCGGACGAACGACACGGTGTCGGAGCTTATCGTCGCGCCCACCCCGTTGAGCGCCTCCACAGTAACGGTGTATGTGCCCTTGGGCGCCGGCGAAGAAGGCGGATGCGTGTAATAAGGATCGGTCGTGTTGATTATCGCCGTGCCGCCCGTGGGCAAATTTGCCGTGATACGATAGCTGGATGCTCCATTTACCGGGTTCCATAGTAGCGCCAGGATAGAGCCCGAGGGAAATACGCCGCCGTCCGGAGGAGTGAGGAGTTCAAGATCGTCGCCCGTCGGCCGCGGTGTAATAATCATGCGACCCGCGCTAGCCCTGCCGTGTCCGAAAAACTGGTCCCATCCCGCGGCGCCCCGGTCGACCACCGCCGACTGCAGCATCGAGCGCGCCTGCCAGTTCTTCATGTCGCCGTATGAGTATAGCAGCGCCGCAAACCCGGCAACATGGGGGCAGGCCATCGAGGTGCCGCTCCATCCGGTCGCCTGATATGTGCCCACCGGCACGGTGGAAAGGATTTCGACACCCGGGGCGCTGATCTCGACGAATATGTTGTGGGTCGAAAACGAAGCGATGTTGTCAAGACTGTCGGTGGCGCCGACCGACATGGTGAACGAGAAAGCGGCGGGATAACCGACCGGGTTGCCGCTATCCCCGTCGTTTCCCGCCGCCGCCGCGATGAATACATTGTTGTCCCACGCGTGTTTCAGCGCGAGATACTCGGTGAGGCTCTTGCCGGTTCCGCCCAGGCTCATGTTTATCACATGGGCGCCGTTGTCGGTGGCATATATGATGCCATCAGCAATGTCGCTGGAGTAGCCCGATCCCAGCACGCCGCCCAAAACGCGAACCGCCATTAGCCGCGTGCCCGGCGCCTCGCCCGAAATGCCCTCGCTGTTGTCCTGCTCGGCCGCGATCGTTCCGGAAACGTGCGTGCCGTGACCTACATAATCATCGTTCGGAATCGGATCCTCGGCGCCGGGAGAGGGAAACAAGCCGTCGCCCGCAAAATCATAGCCCCAGACGTCGTCCACGTATCCATTGCCGTCGTCGTCAATTCCGTTCCCGAACACTTCGCCGGGATTATGCCAAAGCTGATTAGTCAGGTCCGGGTGCATGAGCTCGATGCCCGTATCCAATACGGCGGTGACAATGGCCGGGCTGCCTATTAGAAAGTCCCAATACTGGGGCAGCCCCATCAGAGTCATATCCCACTGCGACGCGAATAGCGGATCGTTTGGCACATAAGTGGGATATCTCATGAAATCGGGCTCGGCGAATCCAACGCGCGGATCGGCCGACAATTTTTCGACTACCTTGCCGACACTTCGCCCATCAGAAATGCTGAAGCTGTGCACGGCTATGCGCGGTATCACATGGCGTAGACGCAGATTATGGCCGGCGGCAAAATTCTTCAGCGCGGCTCCCCGGGGGGACGCTACCTTGAACTTCACCAATACTCGATTCGGCGCATATTCATCATCGATTTTATCGGCCCCGAAAACGGTTCCGGACGTAATCAGGAATAAAGCAATAAGTGAAATCCCAACTCTCAGAAAATAATTTGATGCCCTGGCCATATCGTCTCTCCCCGTTTTCATGATTGGGCGGATACTACTGCAACCACAGCAGTTAGAAGCCCCATGCCAAAATTGATTTTAACCGATAGCCTATACAACCGCACACCACACACTTATTGTTATAGTATACACTATAATCCCCTTCTCGGCAAATACTTTTTCACAAGAAATTGATATACAATATATAATATTGAATATTATTGCGACGGTGCCACCTTCGCAACGGCTCCAAGCTCAAATTCTTGCGCGAGCTGTGACATGCCGCCAAGCTCACCTGGGACCGCCGGTGATTGCCGCCCCCCCCTAATACGGAATCTTCTGCGATCGGCCGGCTTCGGTCCGGCCTCAATACACTTTGAAAAACCTGTGATCGGTTCCCGTGGGGCGAATGCGGATTGTGACCTTCTTGGCGCAACGGGGGCACCAACCGACATATGCGTCGCCGGCGCTGTTCTTATGGATATGGCTGTAAACGCGACAACACTCGAACATGACGCCGAGATATTCCCGGCCGGAGAGGGGCTGTGGAGCGGATCGCTCGTCGCTCATTTCTGTTCGTCCAGCTTGACGCGAGTGCTGATAAAGATGTGGTCGGCTTCAATGGAATATGCAAGGCCGGCCTGCCGGCAAAGACGCGTGATGATTGTCCTGAGCGGCCACGGCTCGCCGGTCCTGACGGTCACGCGCGGATTAAGCACCTGATTCGAGTGGGAGAACACGGTTTCGTCCACTATGATGTTCACGTCGGTAAGAAATGTGAGCGCCTTGGCGACGCTGCGAATGTGCTCGTCGGAAAAATCGACGCGTACCGCCTTGTTGAGTTTCCGGTGGAACTCGTCCTGAGCTTCGCCTTCTTCTTTGATTTCCTCGATTATATTCTTGCATGCCTCGATCGATTCATCCACCATCCGATCGATGCCGAGCGGACGCTCGTTCTCCAGGTCGGGATAATCCTTCCATATTCTTTCGTATCCGCGCAGGGCCTCCCTGTATCTGCGCAACGCCAGGGCGTAGTCCTCTTCCTCGAGCGCTTTGGCGGCTTTCTCCTCTATGGGCTTGGCCTCGTGCAGATACACATAGAGCGCGGATTTCTCGATCTGGAACGCCTGAGCGGCCGCCGAGAGCAAAAATAGGACGAGGGCCGCAACCGGCAGCGTTTCTTTTCTCATCGGCTATCACCTGCCAGCAGATTTCTGAGCATCCCCGTTGTCACACCGACAATGTGCTCAACGCCGTGCCTGCTCAACTCGGTCAGCTTAAGCGGGTTGGCGGCGATCTCAATGCGCCCCGCTTTGACCGCTCCGATTATTGATTCGATGTCTTTTTCGGCCTCGACAAGCGAGTAAGCCGAGCCGAACTTTTCCAGATTGTGACAATCGGACGTACACACGAGTGGAAGCCCGAATTCCGCGGCCGCCCGCATCGCGAACAAATTGAAGTTTATGTGGCTGTGATAGAACCACGAAAACTCGATCGCGTCGAACACGTCGATGTTGCGGCGCATCTTCCAGAAGAGCGAAGAAAGCCCCGGAAAAAATGGATGCGGAGCCACAACGAGATAATCGGGAGTCCGCAGCCCGCGCATGTCGTCAAACGTCCGCACGCTCAGGATTTCCTCGGGCGCATTGACAATGAGCACGTGCTTTCCTTGAACGCATAGCTCGGCGCCCGGCAACAGCAGAATATCCCGCTCCCGGGCATAGTCGCGTACATACTCCTTGAAAGAGACGGCATTGTGATTCGTTATGCAAAGGACGTCGAAACTCAGGCAATGAGCCTTGTCTATAAGTTCGAGGGCCGTATGGCGAATCGTCTCTTCAGGGTCGTCTGCCGTATGTGTGTGAAAGTCGACCTTGAGGGTCCGCCCTTGCGTGTCGGATAATTGTCTTGTCAATTCAATCGAGCCCTCATCTAATTTTATTACCACTGGATGCGTTTGTCAAACACTTTCAGAAAACGATATTCCTGATCGGAAATTGAGATAAAATGCACGATTTGTGCCAAAGCAGCCTCGAACTCTTGAATTGACTTATGGCTCAGTTAAAAATATAATAACTATATAGAAAGCCTTTCTCTCAACAGGCATGGAGGCGGTCCTCGGTGTTCGAAATCGGACAATGGATGGACAATCAGTACCTGGTGCTTGAGAAGCACCTCGGCAGGCGATGGATAGTCTACATCGCGCTTGATCGAATATCGGAAAATGTCTTTGTGATCAAGGCGCCCGCTAATACTTCTCCCCCTTTCTCGGAAAAACACTTCAGACAGAAAGCAAAATACTGGATCGATTTCGGCCATTGCGAGGAAATCGCGATAGCGTTTATGCTCAAGGATTTTGGTGGCGCGCCCCACCTTTTCATAGAATACGTCGAAGGTCCGAGCCTGGCCGATATCATCTGTTCGCGCCCGGGCAAACCGCTTCCCATCGATCAGACGATCGCCCTGATGAAGGAGATCATTCGCGGGATGAAGGCCTTGCACGGGGCAAGCCTTCTCACAGGCGCAAGCCTCGCTCACGGGAATCTATGCCCCTGCAACATCCTGACCAGGGCGGGAAACATCAAGATAACCGATGTCGGCCTTGCAGGCGCGTTTCGCCTGCCCGGCGGAATGATGAACGCCGACCTGTTTCTCAGAGACATCCCATGCATAGCGCCCGAACAAATCGAGCACCCCGAAAAAGAGAGCCATCTTGCCGACATATATTCCTTCGGCGCCGTCATGTATGAGATGGCCACCGGAACCGCCCCCACTCTCGTGAGGCCGACAGACGATCCGCTTTCAAGCTTCGCGGCGTCCGGCCCGGTCCCCGCACGCACGCGAAACCGACACTGTCCCAAGTGGCTGGATGAAACCATTTTAAAATGCATGTCAACGGAGCCTGAACGCCGGTTCCAGAGCTTCGAGCAAATCGAAGTATTTGTTGAAAAAGTGCAAAAGGAGCCGGAAAAGTCGAAGCCCCCGGATGAAAATGGGAAGGGATCCGCCCGCGCCTCACGCGTGGCGCGAGTGCGAGGGATGGCAAAAAAGGAATCGAGCCGGCTCAATCATTATTATCTCGGCGTCGAGCACATAATGCTCGGCATCCTCGCCGAAGAAGAGGCGGTGGTGCTAAGCGTAATAGACGACAAGGTTACCTCCGAGCAGTTGCGGTCGGAAATCGTCTCAAACATCCCAAAGGGTGAGGGGCCGTGGCAGTGGGACGGCATAATAAAAACCCCCCGCTATAGGCGGGTAATGAAGATGGCGAGGAAAATCAGGCACGAGTATGCCGATGAGCGAATGCTTCCGCAGCATATTCTTCTCGCAATATTACAGGAAAGACAGAACGTGCCGGTTCGCACGCTTCAGGCACTGGAAGTCAACATCGACGCCGCAGTCAAAACGCTCCGCAAAGAGCTCGCCCGCAGGCGCCCCTCAATCATGGTAACCGATCCCGGCGCCCTTTCGACGCCGTTCGCGCACAAGATGTCTTGCGTGGCGGGCGGCCCATATTTCACGCCGTTTCTGGGGCGCGACCGAGAGCTGCACAGGGCGCAGGACCTTTTGCTGAGCGAGCGGAAAGGTATCCTGCTTTTGGGAGAACCCGGTGTCGGAAAAACGTCCTTCATGCGACAGTTGGCGTGCGTAATCCCGGAGGCTGCGGCCAAAACCGGCATCGAACATGGCAGCATCTACCTGCTCCGCACCGCCGCTCTTCTGGCAAGCGACGCGGACGGGGAAAAGATTCTCGATAACATTGCCGATACCCTCAAGGAAGCCATCGATTCCAACTCGACTTTGCTCATCGAGGACCTTCCGACACTGCTTGACATCAGCGTCAAGATGCCTCCAAAGGCTGTCGCCAATATTCTAACTGACTGCATCTCCTCGCAAAAATTGCTCGTTGTGGCGACCGCCACACCCGCAACATTCACCCAGTGCGAGACGGAGAACGAAGGCCTTCTCCGCCTCCTGGAGATTGTCGACCTGCATGAGACGTCGGAGGAAGAAACGCTCGCGATATTGCGCGGGGCGAAGCAGGCGTTCGAAGCCGAGCACTCGGTCACCATCACCGAAGACGCGTTTGTAGCGGCAGTCGGACTCTTGGAGAAATCCCCACAATCCAGGGCCTTCCCGGCCGGGGCGATCGAGCTGCTCGACAGCGCATGCGCCATCGCCCGATTGGAATCGGCTCTCCGCAAGGAGCAGGAAGCTTCAATAATCGTGGCGGCTGAGCAAGTCGAGCATGCAATGAATGAGGCGTTTCCCGCTGAGAGCGCCCGACAAGACACCAACCCGGGGACACTCTCATGAAGCCTGTCGTCATCGAGGTTATGAACGGTCCCGAAGACGGGCGCAAAATAATATGTGGGAGCTTCCCTATCTCAATAGGAAGGGAAAACGAGAACGCCGTGGACCTCCATTGCGATCATCTCGTGTCAAGGAACCACGCCAGGATTACTCAAATGGAAGGCAGGCTGTTCCTCAGCGACCTCGGCAGCACAAACGGCACTTTCATAGGGAAAAAACGCGTCCGCGAGGACTCGCCCATAAAACCCGGCAAGCTGTTTCGGGTCGGGGCCACGTTGCTCAGGGTCAAGCCCCACGCTCCGGACGCAGAGTCGGAATAGAAGCGACGCATCTAATGCCCGACAAAACCGGAAAAGCCTCAAAAGACAGAGCCAAAAAGCGCAGGCCACGGTGTGTCAACCACCCCAAAGTTCGCGCCGTCACCCGATGCGAGGTCTGCAGAAAGCCGATCTGCCGAGAGTGCGCAGAACTCTACGAAGGTCCGCGCATATGCGGCGAAGCATGCTGGAGCAAAAAGGCGGCAGAGGAACACGAGAGGTCCGCGACCGAGGACAGAGCGCTCCGCAAAAAAAGAGACAGGACGACTGACCGCGCCGTTACAATAGGACTGTGGGCCGTTATCCTCGCGGTGATTGCGGTGGGGGCCCTTTTCATCTATTCCCGGACATCCGACCATTCCGGCGATAAACTGTGGGAGCTTTCAGGCTCAGGATATTCCCGCAGCTATTCGGCTCTCCCCCACTCGAATACAGTCTGCTTCGCTTCTTCGGACGGGATTATAAAGGCCGTCAGCGCCCTGACAGGCGAGCCGACTTGGACGTCAAAATTGCCCGATGGAGAAAAACCCTCCCATCCCCTCATGATCGATGAAGACAGGTGCCTCGTGCATTCCGGAAACAAGATATTCCTTTGCGGCTCGGCCAGGCGTGTCCCCCTATGGGAAATCACTGCGTCGCGGCCCGCGATCTACGCCAAGTCGGTTATTCTCAACGACAACATGTTCATGGCGAGTTCATCGCGAGCCTCCTATTACTATGAGACGTCCCGTTTCCTCAGGGCGCTGTCGGCCGCATCGCCGGAGTCATGGGAACCATCAGATGGAATGCCAAAAAGGGAGGAACAAAAAACCGCCTCGACCGTTACCTCGGCAGACATGGCAACGGGCGCCGTGCGCTGGCGGACCGATCTGGAAGACATCAGGGTCGGCGGCCTGCTCGCGGATGAGAGCCGCGTCTACGCCGCCGGATACCGCCCCGTGCAATATTCAGGGCTGAGTTCATTCAGAACCGGCGCAAAATCGCAAGGCGACTCCGACGAGATCGAAGGCGAGAAGCCGCTCGGCACGACACAGCTCTGGGCGCTGAACACCGAAACCGGCGCCCCGGAGTGGAAGCTCGAGGGAACGGGCGACTTCCTGACGCCGCCCATGATGAGCGATGAAGGCATCGTCTTCGCAACAAGAGAGAACATCTATCTGGTGTCGTCCGACGGCACGATAAAATGGAAGTTCCCCCTTATCAAAAGGAGCGTCTATTCGCTCCAGCCATACGAGGACAAGCTGTTTGTTTCCACCGACGACGGCCACATTGCATGCCTCGACCTGCAATCCGGCGAAAAGAAATGGATAGCCCACACGGGCGCAATCGCCGAGAAGATAGCTGTCTCCTATCAGATGGTCTGCGTGCCCGGTCTCGTGGAGGAGAATAGAGAACCTCGAAAGGTCATCCCGACAAAGCGATGGAAAGGCTCGGAAGACCTGCTTGAAAAAGCTCTGAAATCGTCGGGCGTAAGCTACGAACCGATTGTTCTCGGGCTCGATATTGATAATGGCGAGACTCTCTGGTCGATCCGGAAGATCGACGGCGAGTTCGAATACGCCGACGGAATCCTCTACGTGCTGCGTCACACGTCAAAATTCTTGTTCATGGACGCTTCGGCCGATCCGAGCGAATTGGCAAAAACCGTTTCCAACCTGGGCGCATACGACGTCGCCACGGGCAAAAGACTCTGGGAGGCGGGAATCGACGGCCACGCTTCGGACCTGCGCCTGTCGGCCGGCGCCGCCCTCATGGTCTCACGCCCCGAGAGCCTGAGTCTTTCGGCCGGCGGCGGATCTGTGCCCATTCGATTGATCGCTGTTTCACTTCAGTAAGGCATTGCGCCGATGCCCGGGAAATCCAAGAACGCCATCGTGCAAGAAGAACATGAAAATCCCCACCAAAAGATCATAGCAAATCAGGTCATCGACCTCCTCAAGGGCACAATCGAGATAGTCACCGAGTATCGCTGCAAATACCACCCCGGGCTTGCGGCGACGGCGGTATGCGAAGTCTGCCGGGCCGACCTTTGCCCCGATTGCTCCAACATTCGCAGCCACAAGCTCGTCTGCCCAAAATGCATGGGCGCCCTTGACAAGGCGCTTGGGGGAACCGGCGTCGCAGCCTATTGCGCAAAACTGCTCACCCATCCATTCGTCGTGGCGCTGGTGCTGGCAACGCTGCTGGCCCTTGTTTTCGCTCGCATGGGAAGCTCACAACGAAAGGGGCTGCTCGGCGCAATACCCGATAATGCGCTGGAAACCGAGAGTCAATTCAAATTGAAGCTTCTCCTGTTCGCCAAAAAGGCGGACCGCATCGAAACCCACGCGGACGCTCTTTATGAGATCGGGCGCTTTGACAGAGCCGCGCGCGAGTACGGGCGGGCCAAAACCATCCATGAGACACTAATTGACGACACCAAAGCCAGGTGGGAGCAACCCGTCTTCGGGCTGGCCAGGGCCAGAATCATGGAGAAGATGGGACAAGAGCAGTATGCAAAAGGCCTCTACGAAAACATCGCGACGCCCGTCGGCCCCGACCGAACGTATCAGGTCTCAGCGCAATTACACTTGGCGAAACTACAGGAAAAGAGCGACCCCGACAAAGCCCTTGCAACATACAGAAGCTTGCTGAAGAATATTCAACATGTCCCGGACAAATTCACCGCCGCACTCGACATAATGGCGCACTCGGACCGGACGTACAACTACAAGAGCAGGATACACGCCTTCACGCGCACCAACGCCGATTTCGACGAGATGAAGGCCGAGGCGCTGCTGCGGATGGGGCTGCTCCTGCTGAATATGGGCCGACAAGACGAGGCCGAATACAGGCTCTCACGCGCTGCGGCCGAGGCCGGCGGAACGCGGACGGGAAAATGGGCGGCGAGCGAACTCCACAAACTCAGGGCAATCAAGGCATTGAAAGAGAGCCCCGACGAATCGCGCTTCGAAGAGAAAAAAGAAGAAAAAGAAAAAGCCGTCATAACTCATTTCTAGACGCACGCCGTAGGAATACAGAACATGCTTCTTCCTATCAGGATCGAGACCGAAATAGAAAAGCGCGCGCTCTTTGCTTACCTCATAATATGCGCGAACGCGGTCGTGTTCCTGTCGATACATTTCCTTCCTGCCCCCGTGCTCGAGATGGCGTACTACGATTATGGTTTCATCGCCGAGCGTATCGACCCGTTTTCACTATTTACTTCCATGTTCATTCACGTGGGATGGCTGCACATCGTGGGCAACATGTATTATCTGTGGCTGTTCGGGCGCGCGATCGAGCAGCGGGTCAACAGGTCCATGTTTGCGATGCTCTATTTCAGCAGCGGAATCGTAGGCGCGTTTCTGCAGGGGGCGCTCACTCCGGAGTACCTCGCCGACGTCCCGTGCATAGGCGCCTCGGGCGCGATCTCAGGGGTGCTCGGCGCATATCTGATCTTGTACCCGTGGGAAGAAGTTGACTGCATCTATTTCTCATTTACGATGCGATACGCAACCTCCATATCTCTCTCGACCATATGGGTGCTCGGCTCGTGGTTCGTCTTCCAGTTCGCAAACGCGCTATGGTTCTCCCCGGGCGCGGGAGAAACCTCCGTGGCCTATTGGGCCCACATAGGGGGATTCATGTTCGGGGCGGGCATCGCGGCGATCATTAAGTATTCCGCGGCGCTGCTCGGGATGCTGTCGCAACGCTCGGCCACATTCGCGCTGGAGGAATGCTCGGACCTCATGCATGAGGGCAAAACAGATGAGGCGGAGGCCAAACTGAAGGCGGCGCTGAAAACGCAGCCTCGCAATCCGCTGCTCCTCGGCGAACTCGGCAGGCTCGAACTCGGGCGAAACGAGAGGAGCCGCGCCAGAAAGCTGCTGCGCCGCTCGCTGAAAAGGGCCATCGAGCAGAAAAAGCACTCCGAGGCCGTCGCGGCCTACTACGGCCTGGTCGCCGCAAGGGCAAAGCCGCCCGACAACTCGCGGCGCCTCGTAATCGGCCGACGGTTTTTGCATCTGAAAAAATACGGTCACGCGCTCGGCATCATGGGGGGCGCCTTTAAGTCCGACGCGGACATGGACGGACTGGACAAGTTGCTCTACGAAATCGCCGAACTCTTCGCAGGACCGCTCAAAGATTCCGGCCGGGCTACGGCGGCGTTCAGCCTGCTCATGCAGCTATTCCCCCACTCCCCCCGCAGTCTCGA
>CBFDAY010000067.1:0-10721 GCA_965602895.1 uncultured bacterium | reverse complement strand
ACCTTCTGCCCCAGGTAGTCTTCGGCGCTCTGCTTCATTTTCTGCAAAATCATCGCCGAGACTTCCGGCGGCCTGTATGTCTTGCCTCCCGCAACCACCTGGCTGTCGCCATTGGGCGCCGTGCCGACCTCGAAGGGAACGAGTTTTTCCTCGCTTCCGACTTCGGCGTGCTTGCGGCCCATGAACCGCTTGACGGAGAACACCGTGTTCTCCGGGTTCGTTATCGCCTGCCGCTTGGCTACGGTTCCCACTAGACGCTCGTCGGCCTTCGTGAATGCGACGACCGAAGGCGTTGTGCGGCCGCCCTCGCTGTTGGGCACGACGACCGGCTCGCCGCCTTCGAGCACCGCGACGCACGAGTTGGTGGTCCCGAGGTCTATTCCTATTACTTTGCCCATTATATTTTTCTCCTCTCACATGCGATTTTCGAGTTCAATGGATTCCGCGATTGATAAGAGCAAGTAGGATGCCAAGTTTGTCCGACCCGACAGTTCATGCATAACATATTGATAATAATGATATTACAGAACAGGCCCTTGCAGGCTCCAGAATTGAGAATAAGATAACGGGCCGGCTTTGTTTCATATTGAAACACCGAGATCGTGGGATTTTTCAACAGGAAAGGGGGAGAGAGCCGATGCGGATTCCGCGTTATCGGTCCCGGTCAATCCCCGGTTTTTTTGGCTTTTGCATGGGGGATATCGGCGAATTTGGGCTTGAAAAGGGCCATGCAGGCGGGAAGCAAGGTGACCGCGCCGAGGAAGCTGGAGACCATATTTACAGAGACGAGTGCGCTCAGCCATCGGCTGGGCGGAAAATTCGAGAACATTAATACCAGAAAGCCCGCGATGACGACAACCGCATTGAAAAGAATCGCGCGGCCCGACGTGCCGAGCGTCATTTGGATGCGCTGCTTGCGGTCGCTTTCGCTTCGGGCCAGGCTCCGATATCGGGCAACGAAGTGGATAGCATAGTCCACGCCGATGCCGATACCCATTCCTGACAGCAGCGCCGTTGTTACCCCGAGAGGGATGCCCACCGCGCCCATCAGGCTGAAGTTCAGCATCGTGGCTATTGTGACCGGGATCGTGCAGAAAAGCCCTGCCACCGCGCTGCGGAACATGATTGATGTGATTAGGAATACCATCGCGATCGCGGCGAGAATGCTCCGCAATTGTCCATGTATGATGAGGTCCATGAACGTGTACGACGTCATCACGTGTCCGGCCAGGCGCACCCTTGCGGGCAGTTCTTCGAACGCTTTTGCGGCCTCGGCGCGCACGATGCCGATTACGCTTTTCAACACGCTTGAGCGGTCCGAGTTCACGCGGATTCGCATGTTTGCCTGCCGGTATTCGTAATCGACGACTTCATCGAAATCGTCGGGATCGCCCGACATGGCATAGAGGAGAAGATATTGCGCTATCATCTCGCGCGTTTCGGGAATCCGCGAATATTCTTTGCGATTTTCGTTCATTACGCGGTTCATTCGCTTCATGTAGTCGGCGATCGAGAGCGTTGCGCCGATCTCATTCATCTCGCCGAGCTTTGTCTGCAGGACATCTATGGCACGCAGTATCTCCGGTGATTTGATATCGTCTTCGTTTTCGCCTTCTATTACGATGTTGAGGGCGTTGGTTCCGCCGAATTTTTCCGTCAGAATCGTGTCGGCGATGAGAACCTCGCTTTCCTCGCCGAAATTTGAAAGCAAGCTGCCGTCGACGTACACCCCAAGCAATCCGATGACGCCGACCAGTATCACCGCGACCGCCGCCAGCAAAATCTTGCCGGGATGCTCCCCGATGACTCGTCCGGTCCCGATCAAAGCGCTTGTGAGACGCCCCGGTCCCGGAGTCTTTCCGGGTTCGTTCGGATTATGTCGCATTCCCTTTGGATATTTTAGGGGCAGAATCATCAGCCACGCCGGGATGAACGTGAGCGAGAACACCAGCGCGCCGATCACGCCGATGGCGGTGAAAAGGCCGAAGTACTTCACGGGCATCATGTCGGAGGTCGCGAGCGAGAGAAAACCCGCCGCCGTCGTGAGCGAAGCCATCGTGACCGGGGCCCACATCTCATGCATCGTTTTGAGGACGACCTGCTTGGGATCCGTCTCCGCCGATGCGGCCGCCTCTTCGTAGTACCTGTTTATGATATGGATACCGTAGGCGAGGCCTATCGCCACCAAGAGCACGGGCACAAGCGTTGTCACGGCGTAGAGCGGGATGTTCAGGAACGACATGATGCCTAGCATCAACAACACGCTCGAGCCGACGACGGACAGCGGCAGAAACATCCCGCGCGCCGAGCGCAAGGTAAAATACAGCACTATCAACGACACCAGCGTCACCAGCGGGAGCGTCCTGCGCATGTCCTCGGCGGCGTCCCTGCCGATCACGCCCTCGATCATGGGTCTGCCCGCTATAAAGACGAGGTTATCGCCGACGTCGAAATCTTCCGAGACAATGCTCCTTATCCTGTCGTACATTTGGATTTTGTCCCGGCCCTCTTCCAGCTTGGCGAAGATCGAGGTCGCGGCGCCGTCGGGGGAGACGACGTTATTGATAAACATTTCGTTGTCGAAAACGGCCTCGCGCAGTTCCCTGGCGGCCTGTTGCGTTTCGGGCGCGGTTTCCATCAGCTCGACGACTTCCAGGCCCCAGTCGGTGCCGACTATATTATCGAGTGTCTGCAGGCTGACAACGTCCTCGCCGATGATGCCGTCCATCTCCTCGATCCGAAGGCTCAGTCTCTCGACAAGCTTGAGCGTGTCGGGGTTGAACACCCCGGCGGGGCCATCATTGACGACGCCGACGATGATCATCTTCTTCGTGTTGAAAATTTCCTCGACCTTCTTGTTGTAAACGAAGACCGGATGCCGCTCGGGCATCATCGTCTCGACGTCGGTCTCGAGGCGGAGCGAGCGGATGGGGAGAGACACACAAAAAGTGGCGGCGACGACCAGCAATATCGTCGTTTTCGGAAATCGTGCGATATACTTATAGACGAAGTCCATTGGATACGAGTCCCGATCCCGCGACCATTATGTCCGGTTTTGGAATGAGCGGATTGAAAAACAGGAAGGCTGACCAAAAAAGGGGTGTTCGCGCCATCCCGTTTCAATTATACTTATCGAGAAACATCCATGTCAACTCAGCAACTCCTCATCTTATAAGTTCGTCGCGGTGCGCATGATTCCACGAGTCTGGAGAATCGTTCGCGCGAAGAAAGGAGGCCTATATTGCGGGTGACGATTATCGGCTCCGGCTGTGGCATTCCAAACCCGGATCGCGGCTCGCCATGCGTCGCGGTCGGCGTCGGCAAGAGGCTGTTCGCGCTCGATTGCGGGCCCGGCGCTATCAGGTCGATGGCCGTGGCCGGACTGTCGTGGGCTAAGCTGGACACTATTTTCATCACCCATTTCCATACGGACCACATCGGCGACATAGGGCCGCTGCTGTTCGCCCTCAACATCCCCGATGTCAACCGCGCCGAACCTCTGTCCGTATACGGGCCGCCCGGCGTTCGCGAGTTTTATGACAAGCTCGTGGCCGCGTACGGCGAGTGGCTCGTCCCGAAAAGGTACGATCTGCGCATCGAAGAGTTGCACGGACAGCCGGTCGAGGGTGGGGATTGGAGGATCGAGACCGCCCACGCCGAGCACAGCAAGCCCGCCTATGCCTACCGCTTCGAGGCCGACGGCGGGAGCGTAGTCTATTCGGGTGACACGGATTACAGCGAAGAGATAGTGAAGCTGGCCACGGGCTGCGACCTCCTCATACTGGAATGCTCCTATCCGGACGAACTCGAGGTCGACGGCCATCTTTCTCCCCGCAAGGCGGGCGAAATGGCACAGCGCGCCGGCTGCAAGAAGCTCGCGCTCACGCACATATATCCCGTCTGCGCGGATTACGATCTGGTCTCGGAGTGCAGGCAGATATTCGATGGAGATATAGTCCTGGCCGAGGACGGGATGACGTTTCGGCTGGAATGACACCGACGATAGAGCGCCGATCGCCGCGGGGCGCAGGCGCAATAAAAGGCGCTCGCTCACGCCGGCTGATGCCCGCATTTTTGCCGATTGACAACCCCCCTCGGTTTCGGATAGAATTGTGTCTGATTTGGCCGTATTCGAGTGGGCTGATTCGCGGTATGCGGCCGCGCGGCAGGCGCCGCGGTGTTATATGCGAAAACTCCTCCCGAACCTGCCGGTCCGGCTCCTGTGTGGCATCTGGAAGAGCATATGTGTGCGCGATGACTCGAACGATCATGCATGTGGACATGGACGCCTTCTATGCGTCGATAGAACAGCGCGACGACCCGGCGCTGGCGGGCAAACCGGTCATTGTCGGCGGTGTGACGGGACCGCGGGGGGTCGTCTCGGCGGCGTCCTACGAGGCGCGGCGATACGGGGTGCACAGCGCGATGCCCATCAGCCGGGCCCGCCGCTTGTGTCCAGAAGGGGCCTATCTTTCGGGAGACATGGAGAAATACAAGACCGTGTCGGTGCAGCTTCGCGCCATATTTTCAAGCTATACGCCGCTCGTCGAGCCGCTGTCGCTCGATGAGGCGTTCCTCGACGTCACGGCCTGCATCAAGCTCTGGGGCGGCGCGGAGAAGATAGGGCGCGAGATAAAGGGGCGCGTCCGCGACGAGCTCGGCCTGACGGCCTCCGTGGGTATTGCGCCCAACAAGTTCCTGGCAAAAATCGCATCGGACCATGAAAAGCCCGACGGTCTCGTCATAATTAAGCCCGGCGAAGAGAGCGAGTTCCTATTCGCGCTTCCCGTCGGCGCGATCCACGGCGTCGGCAAGGTCACCGCCCGCCGCATGACGGAACACGGAATCGAGACCGTCGGCCGGCTGGCCGAGATGTCGAGGGAAAAGCTGCGGCGGCTCTTCGGCAAACAGGGCGAGCGGCTCCACGAGCTTTCTCACGGCATCGACGAAAGCGAGGTCATAGCCGAGACCGAGGCGAAATCCATCAGCCACGAGACCACGTTCGACGTCGACGTGGGCGATGAAAAGCGGCTCCGCAAAACACTGGGGTTGCTCTCCGATCGGGTCGGTGTCAGGCTAAGACAGGAAGAGCTGGTTGCGGGGACCGTCGGCGTCAAGGTCAGGCTTGCGGATTTCACGACGATCACGCGGGAGCGAAGCCTCGCGGAGCCCGTCGATGCGGATAATGAGATCTTCTCGCTGGCATGGAGCCTCTTCCGGGACGTGCCCCTTGGCGGCCAGAAGGTGAGGCTGCTCGGAGTGGTCGCCTCGGGACTGGACCGGCCGTCGGGACAGATGGGCCTTTTCGCCGATGCCGGAGAAAAAAGCCGCAGGACCATGAGGGCCGTCGACAATATAAGGAAGAAATTCGGAGACGCCGCCATTGGCCGCGCCTCCAGAACAATGGCGGCCGATCGCAAGAAAAGAGACGGGAAAAACCCGCTTGAGGAGTAGGAAGGAGCGTTGTAACGGATGAGCGAGGATTACATTGATAAGCTTGTTGACGATATTCAGGAGTACCTGAGGGAAGAGGAAGAGAGAAGCCTAACGGCGCAAGAGCCCACACCCCGGCATATATCTGAATCGGCCGCAACGAGACGCCCGGGCCGGCCGTCGTTGATCGGATTGATGACGCTGGTGTCGGCGTCAGCCGTGGGATCCATCACGATCGCCATATTGCTACTCGGCATCATAGGAGTCCCAAGCGGGAACCCGGTCGAGATAATCTGGCTCTTCGCCGCCGGAGGATGCGGCGTTTTTTTCTCGACAATGCTCGTTTCGGCCTGGAAACGACTCATCTTGCTCGGCAAAATCGAGAAGAATACACGCCTGATCCTCGAAAGCAAGCAAGCGGCCAATGCGCTCCTGGAGCAATACATCAATAAAGTTATCTAGTGTCGTGTTCGGCCTTCAAACCCGATCACTCCCATAGATACTTATAAAGGGCGTAGGCGCCGGCCAGAGGGGCCAGCGCGATCAGCCACATTTTGTGCTCCCACAGCCACGGCGGAACCGTGTGCACGAAAAAATGGATCAGCCATTCGGCCACATCGCCGATCAGGCCCTGGATAAAATCCATTCTCCCTCCCCTTTCAAAAACCGTCTGCCGTCAAAGCCTTCATATCCCGAAAATATTCTTCGCGTTTTCAGAGAGAATTTTCTCTTTCTCGACCGGCTTGAGCGGAAGCTTGAGAAAGGCGTCGAGACTCGCCGCAGGGCTGAACCACGGGTAATCCGAGCCGAACATCACGCGCTCAATCCCCAGCTTACGGATCAGGTCGACCGCCCCGTCTTCGGAGAGTACCTCCAGATGCTCAACTCCGGAAACGACCGCCGAGGTGTCGAAATACGCGTTGGGATACTTCCGTGCCAGCTCGACCGATTCGTCCCAGAAGCCGTGCCCCAGATGCGCGACGACCAACTTCAGGCCGGGGAAGCTTTCGAGAACCGGCTCGAAGTTCGAAGGCCTCGTGTAGTCAACGTCCGGCGACATCATGAAGATGCCGCCATGCGAGATTATCGGCAACCCCATCTCCTCGGCCTTGGCGTAAACGGGCCAGAGCTTTTCTTCGCGGGGGAAATAGTGGCCTTCGGCGGGATGAAGCTTGATCCCCTTTGCGCCGAGTTCCTTCGCGCAGCGCTCGACCTCGGCGACCATCTCATCGGAACTCATCAGCGGATCGACCGAAGGGAACGCCACCAGCTCGTTGTTTTCTTTTGCCAGCTCGCACGTCCACGTGTTGCGTCGCTTGAGCCTGTCGCCCATCTTGGCGGCGATATCGGGATGCTCGCCTCCGCGCCGGTCCTCGGGCAGCCTCTCAAGCGCCGCCTCGTACATCTCGCGCACCGGAGTCATGTTGACCTGGACAGCCTTCGAGACGCCTGCCTCGGCCAGGATGCCGAGAAGCTCTTCGGGCGTGCCGTTGCAGGCGGCCTGGCCCGCGCCCCCCATCGCCTGCATCCCTATCTCCGGCGTCTTGTACGTGTGCACATGAGCGTCAATTACTAAATAGTCCGCCATTTTCCTGTCCTCGATTCCAATAGCAATATTCATCCTGGAATTTCCGCGGCCATTATAACACCCGACGCCGCGCGCTCCAAATCTGGAGCCGCCTCCCTTGTTGTGTTGACATTTAGACGCGAAAACTCCTAGAATTCTCCCAAAAGCATACATTGACAAACAAAACCGCCGACGGCGCGAAAGAAGGTGCGGCTCATGGTTTTCATTATCCTCCTCCTGATAGTCTTCGGCATCGCGGCGCTGCTGTTGTGGCCCGCGCTCGGCGACGGCAGGGAATACCTGCCGAATTCGGAAGAGCTGCGCTGGTTGCGCTCAACGTCGATCACCGAGGACGAAAAGGGGCGCAAAGCATTCGGGCGCGCATCTCTCGACCGGCGCGGGGGCCTCAATGTGCTCAAGCTGCGGGGCTCGCACTACGAGATGGGCTACCAGCACGGGACCCTGCTGCGGGACAAGATCCGACGCGGCGCGGTCCCGTTCTTTGCAAGGCCGGTAACCAGCTTCGCGCCATTCAAGCACATGAACGCGCTCATGCGTTATATCACGGCAAAGTATTTCGACTGGAAGATCTTCCGCCCGCTGCTGAAATCCTCGCCGGGGGAATACCTGGCGGAACTCAAGGGCATCGCCGAAGGCAGCGGGCTTGCCTTTGCCGATGTCTTTCGCGGAAACCTGCTGTCGGAACTGAACATGAATCTCATCAAGGTTCTGGAAAAGAAGGCGCTCGGGAACGAGGCAAAGGGCGGATGCACGAGCTTTGCCGCGTTCGGCTCGGCCACGGCCGACGGCAGCCTCATCATGGGACGCAACACCGACTACCTGGGCGGAGGCCTCTGGGACAGGAACCAGACGGTGGTGTTCTACGAGCCGGAGGACGGTTTCAAGTTTGCAAACGTCGGCTCGGCCGGCCTGATAAAATGCAACTCGTGCATGAATGAAAAGGGGCTGTGCCTCGGCGCGCATTTCTTGTTCCTGAACGACACCAGGCCCGACGGCATAAGCTTTACTTTCTTCGAACTGGAAATAATGAAAAAAGCGAGCACCATCGACGAAGCGATCGCAATGATAAAAAACAATCCGAGGGCGGGCGCCTTCGCGTTTCTTTTGGCCGACGGAAAAACGAACGAGGCCGCCGTCGTCGAGGTCAGCGCCGGCAATGTCGGCGTGCGCCGCGCCGAGAACGATGTCGTATGGGAAACCAATATGGCGACCACCGACGAGATCGAGCCCGTCGACGTGTTCCATAGAAACGGAATCGGCAAGAACCCGTTCGCCCGCTTCGAGCGGATGCGGATGCTGATAGATGAGAACATGGGCAAAGTCAACCCCGCGCTGGCGGCGCAGTTCATGGGCGACCACATGGACGTGTGCTCCGACAGCATGAGGCCCGCCGGCGGGATCATCTCGCAGCTTACAAACGTGACGAGCGCGGTGTTCAGCCCGGCCGATTTCAACTTCTGGGTGGCCGACGGCCTCTCTCCCGTCTGCAACAACCCGTACAAGGGATTCAACCTGATGGAAGAGCTGTCCGACAACGGCTCAGACGGCGCGCCCGACGACCTCGCCCCGAACCGCTACGCCGAAACCGACGACTACAAGGCGTTGCGGAAGTATTACGAGGCGACGGTAAGCTTCCTCATTCCGCCGATCGATGAGGCCGCTGCATTCGAAAAGCTCGAGCAGGCCATCGCGCTCAAGCCCGAAGAGGCGCTGTATCGCAGGCTCGCCGCGAAGATGCTGCTGCGCCGGGGAGACACCGGGCCGGCGATGGAGCACTTCAGGCATGCGCTCGAATGCGTGCAGAGCGCGAGCGAGCTGGCGCAGACCCAGTTACTGCTCGGGTTTGCCAACGACCTGCTCGGCAACCGGTCCGACGCGACGCGTTGCTACGGTGAGGCGCTGAAGGTCGCCGAATCGGCCGAGGACGGCATCCTCTCATGCGTCAACCGATTCGTCGTCGCCGACGCAGAAACGTATTCGCGGGTTTCGTTCACGACAAAAGACCTGAAAAAAATCGAGATCAGCTTCGACATCACGGCCAAATATGATATGTAATCGCTTAAGGGACTGTCCCAGAATTACAGGATCGCCCGCAGGAAATGTCAGCGGCGACTCGCCGCTCGTAGATTCGGGACTGTCCCATCCTTGACCATGCAGCGCAGGCTGCCGTAAGCGAAGGAGAAGATCCATGCCGAAAGTGAAAGTCAGCGACATCGAGATGTACTACGAGAGCTTGGGTGAAGGCGACCCGGTGATGCTTGTTACCGGCTACGGCGCCGACCTGTTCGCGTGGGCGCTGCAGGCGCCGGAGCTTTCGCAGGCCTACACCGTGCACATGATCGACAACCGCGGCGTAGGCGACACCGACAAACCCGACGGCCCATACACGATAAAGATGATGGCCGACGACGTCGCGGGCTTTTTCGACGCGGTCGGCATCGAGACGGCGCACCTCGTCGGACACTCGATGGGCGGCATGATCGCCCAGCGGTTCGCGCTGGATTATCCCGAAAAGCTGCGCAGCCTCACGCTCGCCTCGACCTCGTGCCGTCCGCCGAAGGGCTCGGAACTGATGCTGTACCTCTGGACCGATATCCTTGAAAAGCTCGGCGCCGAGGCGTTCATCAACAACATAATCGCTTGGTGTTTCACGTTCGACTTCATCGATACGCAGTACGACGCGCTCATGATGATGAAGCAGATGATGCTGGACCATTTCAACGATAAGCCGCTCCTGCCCGGGCCGTTCCGCGCCCAGGCCGCCGCGATCACATCGTTCGACGTCGCCGACGAAATAGAGAACATCAAGACGCCCACGATGGTGCTCGTCGGCAAGGACGACATCCTCACGCCGCCGAAGTTCTCCGAGGAGATCGCAAGCCGCATACCGGGCTCGACCCTGAAAACCATCGCGGGCGGACACGCGTACAACCAGGAGATGCCTTCGGCGTTCAACCAGGCGCTGCTCGAGTTTTTTGAAACTCACTGAGCATGGCCGACAGTGGCCGTACCTAAGAAAGGAGACACCCCATGCCTACCGAATCAGCACAGCAGGCCCTCAGCATCCTTAGAGACGGAAGCCAATTCCAATGGTACGTGATACCGATCTTTGTCCTCGTGATGTATGTGTACGCCGTGGAGATCGAGCGCAGGAACTGGAGCCTCGTGTTCTGCGGACTGGCGCTGTGGGGCATGGACTGGTTCAACGAGATATGGAACTCGCTCGTGTTCCACTTCACGCAGCACGCGCCGGTGTGGGGCGCGCCGGCGAAGACGGCCTATCTCATCCTGATCGGGCTGAACATCGAGATATGCTTCATGTTCTTCATTCTCGGCATCGTGTTTGCCAAGATGCTGCCGCCGGACAAGAGCGTGAAAGTCTTCGGCATCCCGAACCGATGGTTCTTCATGGCATTTAACACCGTAGTTTGCGTTTTTATCGAGATTCTTCTCAACCAGGTCGGCGCGCTGACGTGGGACTTCCCATGGTGGAGCGCGCGCGCGCCATGGCTCATCCTGCTGCTTGGCTATTTCCCCTTCTTCCTCGTCGCCTTCTGGGTGTACGACATGAAGACCGTGCGCAGCAAGGCGATCACCGTCGGCGTCATCTACGCCGTCGACATCGCCGCACTGATCGTTTTCGGCTGCATGTTGAAGTGGATTTAGCTGCGTCCGCGTATCGAGGCTTAGGAGGGGAAGG
>CBFDAY010000066.1:0-10882 GCA_965602895.1 uncultured bacterium | reverse complement strand
GAAAAAAAACGAGGGGGACGCGCCGCTATTGAAGCAATCGCTCGCGGTTGCGCCATAGATAGGTGATCGTGACGGGGCCCAGGATCAGGCACACGGCGCAAATGACAAAGGCCTCCGCGGCGGCGACCGTAAATTGGCCGAACATGCCTTGCTGAATCGAATATAGAGTATCCATCAAGCCGAGAAAAATAATTCCGCTTCCCGCCATTATTCCGAACAACAACGCCCACGGCCGCATCCGAATCAGCCCCACCGCGCAGATGAGGCAGCATACGGCCATGTAGCCGTCGGCCAAAGGAAATGACTGTTCATGTTCCAAATAGGCCGGCGAGTCCGACATCGACATCGCCCCCGACGTGAAGAACTCGATCCAGAATGCGATCGTGCCGAGCGCAAAGATGGTCAGAATTATCGCAAGCACAACAAAACCCCTCGGGCGACTCGGCTCATTCATCATTCTGCAACCTCCTACGGCGTTGTCTCACCAACCCTTTTGATGCCATTTCACAGCTTGAGCCATTGACCGATATTCGCCTCGACCGCTATCTCGAATAGTCTGCGGGCGACGGCGGCGTCCTCGATGGCAAGCCCCAGGTGCATCGACATTATGCGTTCGTCCGGCGACCCGCGTCCCGGCTTCTTCCCCGACACGACGTCGGAAAGATCGGCGTAGGGCTCCGGGAAAACGCCGAAGTATCCCTCCTGCCGATAGAAGCGAAACTGGGGAACGTCGTCGGTCAGGACCTTGTCAAACTCATTCAGCGCATCACGATGCCAATATGTGTCGAAATCGACCGGGCTCGCAAACGCGCCGGGCTTTACCCAGCCGGGATCGATGCCGGGCTCAGGTATCTTCTTGATCGGTCCGGCCGTGACGATCATATCGGCGCCGCTCAGCGTTTCGCGCGGCGAACCGCATCTCTCGAAATTGATGTCCCGAAAACATCCAGACATTTCTTCGAGATATCTTTCCATGTTCGCGACCGAGATATCGTATGCTTTCACCGCGCCCAGGGAAGGAAACGCCGCCGCCATTGCCTCGACGTGCGAGCGTCCCTGCACGCCGCACCCAATAACGGCAAGCGTCTTGGGGTCCGGATTCGCAAGATGCTTCGCCGCGACGGCCGACGCTGCGGCCGTGCGCATAGCGGTGATCCAGGTCGCATCCATGATCGCCAGCGGTATTCCGGTCGCCGGATCATTCAAGATCAGCAGGCCCGTAATGTAGGGCAGTCCGCGCGAGGGATTTTGCGGATAACCGGCCACCCACTTGATGGCCGCCGCGTCGAGCGCGGGCACAAACGCGGGCATCGCGTGGATGAACGAATCCGGCGCGGGATGTATCCCCGGTTTCGGAGGCATCTCCACGCCGCCACGACCCTTTTCCATAAAGACCCGCTCGACAATATCGATAATCTCCGCCATCCCAAGCCCCACGGCTGCAACATCGGCTTGGGAAAGATACAGGATGCTATCAGGGGCTTTCACACGCCATCCTTTGCATAATCATTATTCAAGCAGGGAGTTAGGTTGTTCCACAACAGGAAAATCGGCGACCCGGCGCTCGCCGCATGCAGTCCCGCCCCCAAAAACCCGCGGGCAACGGCTCGGTTCATTCCCGACGCCTCGAATTCTTAATCCTGTTCCACAACCACCATGCTCCGACACAAGCGAGGCAAAGACCGAAGAGAAACGCAATGCCGAAGGCCAAGAGGATAACTCTGTCAATTTGCACCAATAGATGTCTCCCTCACAAGCTTGGAGAATCAGATTGTGTCTCGCCTGAATGCCGGCATCCTGGTGCAGAGGCTGTGCTCCGGCGCCCTCAAGTTGTGCGAGTACACATTCATCCGGAGGTTAGTCCGAGTCGGATTGGGCCGGAGTTTTTCCGCTAATTAGGTTCTTTTAGCAGCGAAGTCACCGAGCGTTCGAGTTTCGGGCCTCGCAGATTCGCATACCGAATGACACCGTCTCTATCCAGCAAAAAAGTGGAGGGAATATACTCCACTTTGTAAGAATTGGATATCCTGTTTTCGCCACTATTTAAATCAAGAATCTGGGGCCATTCGATGCGTTTGCTCTCAACAAATGCTTCGAGAGCCTGTCGTTCTCTGTCGAGACTGATCCCGATGACAAAAAAGTCTTTATCCTTATTTGTTTCGTACACCCGCTTTACGTTCGGCAACTCTGCGATGCACGGCCCGCACCACGTCGCCCAGAAATCCAAGAGAACAACTTTGCCTCGATAGTCGGAAAGGGTTATCTTATTTCCGGCCAGATCTACGGCCGTGAACTCAGGAGCGGGTCCGCCCATTAAAGAATCGCCGCAGTCGGCGAAAAGCGTCGCAAGAATGATCAGCATTACAATAGATAGCATTCGTCGCATTTCTCAACCCTTTCCCTGAGAATGTTGACAGGTCGCCCATAATAATTCCGGAAAACAATTCCCGACACGGCTCCCCATTTCTTTTTGCGCCCGCCAATTCGCCTACTGCTCGGCGCCGGCATCCTTTAAAATCCCGATAGTATCCGTATGGCCGTTCGAATCGGCATACATAAGGGCGGTCCAGCCGACTTCGTTCCTGACATTGACGTCGGCGCCGTTTTCCAATAAAAGCCTCACGGTTTCGTCGTGCCCTCCCGCCGCTGCGACCATCAGGGCGGTGTGACCTTCGTGGGCCTTCTCATCGACCTCGGCGCCCTCCTCAAGCAGGACCCTTACAAAATCGGTGTAGGCCTTTGCCGCCGCAATCATCAATGCCGTGAGGCCGGTCTCGTTGTCCCTCGCCCCGAGTTCGGCGCCACTGTTAAGGAGCACCCTTGCGACCTCGGTGTGGCCTCCGGCGGCCGCCACTATCAGCGGAGTAGCGCCCGTGTTCTTGTCCTTGGCGTTGACGTCGGCGCCCTTGCCGAGGAGTATTCGCACGGCCTCGGTGGAACCCCTCGAAACAGCGATCATAAGGGCTTTCTCCGACATGGGTTCGGAAGCAGGCATTGTCAATCCCCCGATGATGCGGCCGCATCATCCGGCCGCAGCCCCGTTCATCCACACGGAAATGATAACAGCACTTGACAAATGATGTCAATCGCAATCATATTTTACCTGTTGAAGCCCGATCCCATGAAAGCGATGGAGCTGTCTGGAACCGATGTCCGCGCGGGATCATCAAGGGCCGAAACCCATACGGCTTTATGGGAAAGGAACAGGCATGCGCACCGGCTTGCTACTGGATATATCCGAGCGCCTTGAGGCTTTTTCGCAGTTCCGGATCGATCTCCGGCGACTCGGATGAGGAAGCCCGGCGGGACCGCCCAATGAGAGGAACCAGTTGCGCCTGAAGGCGTTTTTCAAGGTCGGGCATTTTGCCGTGCAGGTTGTGCTGTTCGCCGGGATCGTCCGCGATATTGTAAAGTTCGTGTTCGCCGCTGGAATTCCATATCAACTTATAATCGCCATCGTATATGGCCTTCATGTCCCTGTCGAAGCGGCCTCCAAAGGCAACAATCCAGCCCACGTCCCGGGTGATCTCGGCGATCAAAACCTGATTGTCCTCATCCAGCGTCCCACCGGCAACTGTCTCGGGAATCCGATGCCCGACATATTTGAGAATCGTCGGCATGATGCCCAGCGTCGACACGCGGCGTTCGACGAGGCCTTTTCTTTCATCTTTGAGGGGATATTTTACGATGAGCGGCACTCGGATCAGATCTTCGTAAAGCGCGCGGCCGTGTCCGAGGAGCCGATGCTCCCCGAAGCTCTCGCCGTGATCCGAGGTCACGACGATCACGGTCGAATCATAAAGGCCGAAACGTTTCATTTCGAAGAAAAGACGCTCGATCTGCTTATCCATATACTTGATTTCTCCATCATAGTGCTTCACAAGAAGGCGCTGCTCTTCATCGGTCAGCTCCCTTGATCCTTTGAAAACATCGTCATAGTGGCCGGCATGAAAGCTCAGGAGTTCCTCAGGTACGCCGGGATCGCCCCATGGCTCGGGGGGCATATATGGATTGTGTGGATCGAAATAGTTAAGAAACAGAAAAAAAGGGGGCCCGTCGGCGGTATAAATGTGATTCTGGAGCCATTCCACGCCCAACGAAGTCGTGTCGCCCGCATTCCGGTAGAATTGCGTTCCGTCGCGGGAGCGAAGGTTCCGGTCGTTATAGTGGTCAAACCCCCGGTTGGTCCCGAACCTGGAATGAAGCAGCGGACCGCTAATTATAGCGCCGGTTCGATAGCCCGCTTTTTTCAGCTCCTCGGCGAGCGTCGGAAGTTCGGAACCCAGCCTGTCGACCCGAAACAGGGGGTCATCGATCTCGGCGTCGGATGTGACGTAATGGGCGCCGTGATGCGCGGGCAACACCCCGGTGAAAATCGAAGCATGAGTGGGAAGCGTCCAGGAGGACGGACTGATTGCGTGTTCGTACCTGATCCCCTCCTCCGCCAACTTGTCAATAGCGGGAGTGATCCCCTTGCCGAGACCGTAGGCGGACACATGATCCCATCGGGTCGTGTCCAGAGTAATCAGCAAAACATTGGGTTTGGGGCGCGAGCCATATGTCCCCCAAAAAAAATAGGCGCCAACGGCAAGACCACATCTGGCACACCCTATGAGCAGCTTACGCATTAAAAGAAACCTCGGATATCCCGGCTTCTATCGAACAGACTGAACAAGAGCAGGAAAAGATGGAAGCGGCTCCGAACTGCCTCGACCTTGATTCGTCAACCCTCCAAAGACATACTTTAAATGATAAGCGCCGTCATTTCAAGGGCGCTCCCAAGAGTTCCCGGATCGCGGCATGACTCGAAATGCGAACCTCCTTTCGCAGAATCCACGTGACTCCCTCCATTTCATTGCCCCGCCCTTCCTTGAACGGGGTTTCGTATCGTGATATAATTCGATGTAAAGAGTTATACCATACATGGTTTTTTATGTGGAAATCCCCGTAGACAAAAAAGATAGGCTCGACAGGCTCCTTCCCGCGATGGGGTTCGCTCCCACGCGCGCAAGGGCAAGGGCGCTGATACTGGCGGGCCGCGTCAAGGTTGATTCGCGCGTGGTCGACAAGGCCGGCGCACTTGTCAAACCCGGAAGCATTATAGAAATCACCGGGCGGAACCGCTACGTGAGCCGCGGGGGCGAAAAGCTCGAACACGCCCTCGAATATTTTTCTCTGGATGTCCGCGACGTGACGGCGGCGGATATCGGCGCGTCGACCGGCGGTTTCACCGACTGTCTGCTGCAGCACGGAGCAGGCAAGGTGTACGCCATCGACGTCGGCTACGGCCAATTGGCGTGGTCTCTGCGCCGCGATCCTCGGGTCGTCGTCATCGAGCGCACCAACGCGCGTCGGCTTGCGCCGGGACTCTTCGAGGAGCGGCCGGGGCTGGCGACAATTGACGTTTCCTTCATCTCGCTCACGCTCGTACTCGAGCCTGTCGCCGATGTTCTGGCGAATGGCGGCGGGATTCTCGCGCTTGTCAAGCCGCAGTTCGAGGCCGGACGACGCCAGGTGGGCAAAGGAGGCGTGGTGCGCGATCCGGCCGTCCACGAGCAGGTGGTCCAAAAAGTGGTCGATTTCGCAGAAAGTCTCGGGCTTGCCTCGCGCGATAGCGTGGAATCGCCCCTGCTGGGTCCCGCCGGCAACAAAGAGTTCTTCGTCTACCTTGTGAAGCCCGGGGAGTAAGAGATCACCCAGGCGCGGAAGAGGGAGAAAACATTGCTCAGATGCCCGAAGTGCAGGGGCCCGATGGGCCGGTATGAAGCTAAGGGACATTACGGCGCGAAGCTTCACATTCATCAATGCGCCGAATGCCTCGGCCTCTGGGTGGACGGAGATGTCGTTATCGCCCTGAGCCATGAGTCCGCCCTTCAGGCCGAAGCTGAAGTCGATTTCGAGGACATATCCACCGAATCGCGTGAGATAGCCGCCTTTTGCCCTAGATGCGAAACCTATCTGATGGAGCAGACCGGCGGCGGTCTGCCCAAGGGGTTGCGTATCGACTACTGCAAGACGTGCCGCGGATTCTGGTTCGACAAGGGCGAACTGATGATCTATAAGAGCCATATCGAGAACAAACGCGGAGCATTCAAAAAGCGCGAAGAAGAAAAAAGGAGACGAAAGGCGCAGGCGAGCAAGCCGCCGATATCCAATGCCGCGCTCGTGCTCAAATTTCTCAACACCAATATCCGATATCCAATTTGATCGCGGCTTTCAAATCAAGCCCAGGACTTTCATATGGCATCAAAAGAAAAACATACAATCAGGGGCGTCGGAATCGCCGTCAACCCGACCAAAACCAATGCCTTTCCCCTGATAAAGCAGGTTGTGGCGTGGCTTGGGAACAAGGGAATAAATGTTTTACTGGATTCGGCGGTTTGCGAGATCTTGGGCACAGGGGCCGAATCGTGCGCAGTGCGGGACATGCCGGGGCGTGTCGACCTGATGGTCGCATTCGGGGGCGACGGCACGATGCTGAACGTCGCCCAACAAATCAGCGAAACACCCACACCGCTTATGGGCGTGAAAGTGGGCGGCCTCGGATTCCTGACGGGCGTGACGGAGGGCGAGGTTTTCGCCACCCTCGAGGAAGTGCTGGCGGGCGGGCACAGGGTAGAGCGGCGGATGATGTTGAGTTGCGCGGTCGTTCATACCGACGGTTCCAAGCATCGCGAAGCCGTCGCGCTTAACGACGTCGTCATACAGCGGGACTCGCTGGAGCGGATGCTCACGATCGAGACGTACGTTGGCGACGAGTTCCTTGCTTCCTATGCGTGCGACGGCCTGATCATCTCGACTCCGACGGGCTCGACGGCACACTCGCTCTCGGCCGGCGGCCCAATTGTCCATCCCGAGGCCGAGTCGATAGTGATCACGCCTATATGCCCCCATATGCTGACAAACCGGCCGCTGGTGCTTTCGGCGAACCACGAGTTGCAGGCAATTGTCGTGTCGGAACACGCCGCGGCGGGCATCATGATCGACGGTCAGATTGCGGTCAAGATCTATCCCGGAGATAAGATATTCGTTCGCAGGTCGCCGCTGAGCATTCTTCTGGCGGCATCCTCGGGCAAAAGCTACTTCGAGCTTTTGCGCACAAAGCTCAACTGGGGGCGCAGGTAGGGGTGCTTGATACTCTCCACATACGCAATTTCGCCCTGATCGATGACCTTATCCTGCCCTGGAAGCCCGGCCTCAACGTATTAACCGGCGAGACCGGCGCAGGAAAATCGATTATCGTCGATGCCATGAGCTTGCTGCTGGGCGAGAGGGCGGCGAGCGCATTCATACGCCAGGGCGCCGCCAACGCCGACATCCAGGCGGTCTTTGACATCTCCCTATGCGACGATATCAAGGAAGCGTTTGAATCGATGGAAATGGATTCGAGCGATGAAATCCTCATCAGGCGCGTCATCAGCTCCGAGGGCAAGAGCAGGTGCTTCATAAACGGGACCGTCGTGACACGGAGCCTGCTTTCCAAAATTGGCGCGCTGCTTGTAGACATGCACGGCCAGCACGAACACCAATCGCTGCTGAACTCCGCCAGACACCTTACCCTCCTCGATGAATTCGCCGCGCTGGGAGCCGACATCGCGTATATTCGCCAGTGCTACGGAGAGCTAAAGGACCACATCTCGACCCTCGAGCGCCTCGTCGCCAGGGAGGCCATCCGCAACGAGCGCGTGGCCGAATTGGAGGAGGAACTCGACCTGCTCGACAAGGCCGAACTTAAGGAAGGCGAAGAGGATCAAATCAGGTCGCGACGCAACGTGATCGCCAACTCCGAAAATCTGCACCGACTGGCCTCCGAGGCAAACGATATGCTGTTCGCAGGGGAGACATACCAGCCGCCGCTCGTAAACACCTGGGACGGCATCATGCAAATCCTGAAAGATATCGCGAAGGTCGATCCCGAGATCGGACAATCTCTCGAAGGATACGAGGAGATCCGATACAAATTCGATGAACTCTCCGAGATGCTGCAGTCATACATCTCAAAGATCGAGTACGATCCCGGCGAACTCGACACCCTGGAAAGGCGGCTTGCGACCATATCGAAGCTCAAGCGCAGGCACGGCTGCGACTCGCTGAAGGAGCTGCTTGAACTGAGCAAGCGCCTGCACGCGGAACACAGCGAGCTAACCGGCTCTTCCGCGGAAAGAATCAGGCTGGAACAAAGCGTCGAACAGCTCCGGGAGAAAATCGGAAAAGTCGCCTTCGTGCTGTCCCAGAAAAGGAGCGAGGCAGCCAACAAGCTGGAGAGGAAAATTCAAATACATCTGCGCGACCTCGGCATGAGCAAGGCGAGATTCCAGATTTCCGTTCGGCAAGAACAGGCTCCCGACGGCCTGGTTCGGCGCAAGGACAAGCAATGGAAACTCTGGAGCACCGGCATCGACAGGGTGGAATTCCTATTTTCAGCCAACGTCGGAGAAACGCTCAAGCCACTGCGAACGATCGCGTCGGGAGGCGAGATCTCGCGCATAATGCTCGCGATCCGCACCGTGCTGGCCGAGACGGACAACGTGCCGGTCATCATATTCGACGAGATAGACGCCGGCGTCGGCGCAAGCATGGGCATGCCGATCGCCGAGAAGCTGGCGTCCGTGTCGGAGTCGCGGCAGGTGATCTGTGTCACCCACCTCCCTCAGATAGCCGCAATGGCCGATAACCACGTAGTCGTGGACAAGCTCGTCGAAGGGGGGCGCACGCATACCGACGTCGGGTACCCGCAGGGCGGCGACCGCGCCCGGGAGATCGCCAGGATGCTCGGCGGTGAGGCCGGCGGCAAAATCACGCTCAAGCATGCGCAGGAGCTGCTGGCGCTCGCCCGAAGAAACAGATGAACATCCCGCCAACCGTCATCCGCCCGATCGCCGCACTCGCGCTTGTTATCTCTTTGCTCGCAACCGATCCGCCCGCCTGCGCCGAAACCGCACGCGCCGATTCCCGAATCACCGAAGGCAAAGGAGCGCCCGGCTTCAACGTCATCTCTCTGCAGCGACCGGGAGTCATTCTGGCGACGGATTCCGGCGACTTCGACGGCGACGGCGAGACGGATTTGCTGATATTCCACAAGCCTTCCAAGGAGACCTACGAGAAATCCTGCTCCATATATCTCCAGCAGAACGGCGAATTCAAGGGGGTTCCCGCTCATGAAATACCCATGGGCGAAGGAGTGAGCGCGGTCGCAAACGCCGACGTCGATTCCGACGGCGAGACCGAATTGTGCGGGTTCGACGGCGACGGCATGATCGTGTTCGATCCGCGCGGCAAATTCTCCGCCGAACCTCGCAGGACAATCGAGCACCCGACGCTGCTGCCCGGCATCAGCAGGCGCCTCGTCGTCGTGAACTGGATCGCCGACCTCAACTCCGACGGCCGGATCGACGCCGTGCTGCCAGACGCCGACGGCCTGCACATGTTCGTCGGCGGAGAAGGCGGAGATTTTGCTAAATCGCGAAGGCACGAACTGCCGATGCGGGCATCGGTTCACGGCGCGAGCGGCCAGAGCTACGTGAGCTACCGGCTGCCGGCCATACGGTTTGCCGATTTCGACGGCGACGGCCATACGGATATCGGCGCATTTGATGTCGAACAAATGAGCTTCTTCCTCACCGACGGCTCACCCGCGCCCATCCGCCACGTGTCGTCTCCGCTCCTGCGGGAGTTCACGAAGGACTTCGTCGCGGCGTCAGACTTTCCCGACCTCAACTCCGACGGAATGCCCGACGCCGTGCTTGTGCTGATGTCGCAAAGAAAGAACCTCCAGAGCGAGATTCGCATATATTTCGGCAGGGAAGACTTGTCTTACCCGGACAAGCCGGACCATACCTATTCCGGCGATTCGAACCTCATATTGCCGATGTTCTTCGACGCCTTCGGCGACGGGAAAATGGAAATGCTCCTGCAGAACGTCAATGTAGGGTTCAACTTCTTCCTGAACTATTTCCTCCGCAACCGAATCAGAGTAGACGCCGAGCTTCGCGGCCTGGCCGCCGCAGCGCGGTATGCGGAACGGCCGGCGGTCAGGCGGGCGATTTACGTCCGCGTGAGCGAGTCCGGAGTCGAGCCGGCGCGCGGCGTCGGCGACTTCGACGGAGACGAGCTGGATGACCTCGTGGTGGGAACGGCGGAAGATCGGCTTTCGTTTTTTCTGACCGACCGAGAGGAGATAATGCCGCCCCGCCCGACCTTCGAGCTGAGCGTCCCGGCCTACGGCAACATGGAGATCGCGAACCTCAACGACGACGGCCGCGCCGATATCATCATCCTCTACCCGCAGGAGGACAAGCTCGGAACGGCCACGGTGCTGCTGTCCAAATGAGTTTTTTTTCTTCTTTTTCTCTCTTGGGGCGGCGCCCCAACCATGGGATGCTCCCGCTAAGACACGCAAAGCTCCCGACATTCGCCAGGGAAGGGATACGAAGTATCCCATGGCTGCGCCGACTCGGCGCATCAATGCATTTCCCATCCGCCCGTTATGTTGATGGCCTGGCCGGTCATGTATGCTGAGTCGTCGGAGCAGAGAAACACCACGACTCCGGCTACGTCCTCGGGGGTACCGCCGCGCCCGAGCGGGATGTTCTTCAGCTTCGCCGCCACAATCTCATCGACGGTCACGCCCGCGGCCTCGGCCATCTTCTCGTGGCCCTCGCGCATCATTTCGGTGTCGATGTAGCCCGGACACACGGCGTTGATATTTATATTGAACGGCGCAAGCTCGATAGCCATGGTGCGCGTCAGCCCGATGACCGCCTGCTTTGCCGCGATGTAGGCGGCGAGGTAGACGGTCGGGGTCTTGGCCGTGCGCGATGAAAGGTTGACGATCTTGCCGCCGGGCCTGGCAGCGACCTATCGCGCCAACTACAAGGTGAAC
>CBFDAY010000065.1:0-10908 GCA_965602895.1 uncultured bacterium | reverse complement strand
AACGGGTCATTGCGAGGGAGGGTTGAAGACCCGACCGAAGCAATCTCGGAGGCGTTTTTCCTTTACACCATCGGGATTGCTTCGTCGCTCGGGCCGGCGAGTCGCCGGTGACGTCGGCGACCCTTCGCTCCTCGCAATGACGGGGGAATTGCGACCAACTTATAGCATAGTAATTTGGTAAGCTATCTCTGGGACAGTACACTAGTGGCTGCGCACAATGTCTTTGACCTTCATTAGGCGGGTGAGGTTGCCGCGCTCGAGTTCGTTCAGCTTGTTGCCGATGTATTTGATCGTATCCTCGAGGCTCGGAATCAGGATATGCTCGAGCGCGTTCACCCGGCGTCGCGTGCGCTCGAGTTCGGCGGCTAGCATCGAGACGTGTTTTTCGAGCTGCGCCATGCGTATCATCTGCGGGAAAACGTTCGAGAGCGTTGTCAGCGCCATGTCGAGGTCGCCGGTCGCGTCCAGATAGCTGTGCGTGAAGCCGCCCGACATCTCGCAGTCGAAGTAGGGCACGCGAAGGTTCATGATGGGGGTGATCCTGCTCTGTAGCTCTACCTTTTTCTCGGAGAACGTGAGCGCCTCCTCCATCTGCGGCTGCAGCGAGTCGAGTCGCGCAGAAAAGAACGACAAGTAAGCGGCCCCCAGCCTGCCCTCAACCTCTTCTCGCACCTTTTTTGCCTCGTTGACAAGCGCCATGAACTGGCGCATCAACTCTTCCTGTTTGTCCTTGAGCAGCTTATGCCCGCGTCGCGCGAGCACAAGCCTGCGGCGCAGTTTGAGCAGTTCCATCCGGTTGGGGTTGACTCGCAGGATCATTCTTCTTCGGTCTTCTCAGGGTAGTACTTGTCTATGTATTCCTGTCGGATTCGCTTCAACTCGGTCTTGGGCAGCAGGGTCAGCAGTTGCCAGCCGAGTTCGATCGTGTCCTCGATCATGCGGTTTTCGTCCTGCCCCTGACGGACGAATCTATCCTCGAACACGTCGGCGAACTTGAAGAACGCTTTGTCGGCCTCGCTCAGCGCGGCCTCGCCGAGGATGACGGCCAGTTCCTGCACTTCCTTTCCGCGGGCGTATGCCGCGAATAGCTGGTTCGACACGTCGGCGTGGTCCTCGCGCGTTTTCCCCTCGCCGATACCCTTGTCGCGCAGGCGCGAGAGCGAGGGCAGCACGTTGATCGGCGGAGAGATGCCCCTGCGGTGAAGCGGGCGGTCGAGGATTATCTGGCCCTCCGTGATGTAACCCGTCAGGTCGGGTATCGGATGCGTCTTGTCGTCTTCGGGCATCGAGATGACAGGTATCTGCGTGATCGAGCCGGTGCTGTCCTTGAGGCGGCCGGCCCGCTCGTATATCGTCGAGAGGTCTGTGTAAAGATATCCGGGATACCCGCGCCGGCCCGGCACCTCCTTGCGCGCGGCCGATATCTCGCGGAGCGCCTCGCAGTAGTTTGTCATGTCGGTCAGGATGATGAGCACGTGCATGTTGAGGTCGAACGCGAGGTATTCGGCCGCCGTGAGCGCCATGCGCGGCGTCGCTATGCGCTCGATGGCGGGATCGTTGGCGAGGTTGACGAACAACGCCGCGCGCTCGATCGCGCCGGTCTTCTTGAAGTCGGAGATGAAATAGTCGGCCTCCTCGAACGTGATTCCCATCGCGCCGAATACGACGGCGAACTGCTCGCCCGTGCCTCTGACGGCGGCCTGCCTCGCGATCTGCGCCGCAAGTTCGGCGTGCGGAAGCCCGAACCCTGAGAAAATCGGCAGCTTCTGCCCTCGCACCAGCGTGTTGAGTCCGTCGATGGAGGAAATGCCCGTCTGGATGAATTCCGACGGGTAGGCCCGCGCGTATGGGTTGATCGGGTCGCCGTTGATGTTCAGGCGCTTTTCCGGGATGACCGAGGGGCCGTCGTCTATCGGCCGCCCCATGCCGTCGAACACGCGGCCGAGTATATCGGGCGACACACCGAGTTCGAGGCCGCGGCCCAGGAAGCGTACCTTGCTGTCGTTGATGTCGACGCCGGTCGCGCCCTCGAAAAGCTGGACGAGCGCGGTGTCGCCCGAGACCTCGAGGGTCTTGCCCCGGCGAATCTCGCCGTCGGGCATTTCGAGTTCCACAAGTTCGTCGTATTTGACGCCTGAGATCTCGCCCACGAGCACGAGCGGACCGGCGATCTCACGGATGGTGCGATATTCTTTGACCATGCTCAGCCCTCTTCCTCGGTTTTTTCCGCCAGCGACTTCACTTGTTCCTCGGCGCGCGAGCCGAGCGCATCGAGTTTGTCAAGCTCGTCTTCGGCGATGTATCGCATGCGCCCTATCTCTTCCTTGCTTGGCAGGTCCACGATCTCGTCAATCGAGACGCCTCGTTCTATTGCGTCGGCCGCCGAGCTATGGAAACGCATGATAGTTTTGAGCATCTTGTACTGTTTCGAGAATGAAGCATAGCTGTCGATCTCGTGGAAAGCGTTCTGGTGCAGGAAATCCTCTCTGATGGCGCGGGAGGTCTCGAGCACGAGGCGGTCGCTTGGCGAGAGCGCGTCCAGGCCTACCAGGCGGGCGATCTCCTTGAGCTCATCCTCCTTTTGCAGGAGAACCATCGCCTCGGTCCTGAGGCCTGTCCACTCGACAGCCACCTCTTTTTCGAAGAAATCGCGCAGGATATCGTGGTAGAGCGAGTAGCTCGTGAGCCAATTGATTGCGGGAAAATGGCGCTCGTATGCGAGCTTGTCCTCAAGGCTCCAGAACACTTTGACGACCTTGAGCGTGGCCTGTACTACCGGGTCGGAAAGGTCTCCGCCGGGCGGCGAGACCGCCCCGATGGCGCTGACGGCGCCGACGCGGTCGTCGGAGCCGAGGCAGGTCACTCTGCCGGCGCGTTCGTAGTACTCGGCGATGCGCGAGGGCAGATACGCCGGATATCCTTCCTCGCCGGGCATCTCCTCGAGCCGTCCCGACATCTCGCGCAGCGCCTCCGCCCACCGCGAGGTGGAGTCGGCCATGATGGCGACGCTGTATCCCATGTCGCGGAAGTACTCCGCCATCGTGATGCCCGTGTACATGGACGCCTCTCGGGCTGCGACGGGCATGTTCGACGTGTTGGCCACCAGGATCGTGCGCTTCATCAGAGGCTCGCCAGAGCGCGGGTCTTTGAGTTCGGGAAATTCAAGCAGCACGTCGGTCATTTCGTTGCCGCGCTCGCCGCATCCGACGAAGACGACTATCTCGGCGTCGGCCCATTTGGCGAGCTGGTGCTGGACGACCGTCTTGCCCGCGCCGAACGGGCCGGGCACGCAAGCGGTGCCGCCCTTGGCGATCGGGAACATCGCGTCGATAACGCGCTGGCCGGTGATGAGCGGGATCGCCGGCATAAGCTTGTCTTTGTACGGGCGCGCCTGGCGGACGGGCCATTTTTGCATGAGCGTGAGATGGTGTGTATTTTCTCCGTCGCGCAGCTCGCCGATGACGTCGGTGACCGTGAATTGTCCCGAGTCGATGCCGAGCACTTCGCCTTTTACGCCGGGCGGAACCATGATGCGGTGCTCGATAAGGGTCGTCTCCTGGACAGTGCCTATGATGTCGCCCCCGACGACGTTGTCTCCGGCTTTCACGGTGGGCTTGAAATCCCACTTTTTATCGCGGTCGAGTCCGGGCACGTCGATTCCGCGCGTGATCAGGTTGCCGACGAGGTCCATTATCCTGTCGAGCGGGCGCTGGACGCCGTCGTAGATCGCCTCGATCATTCCCGGTCCCAGCTCTACGCTGAGCGGCATTCCGGTGGTAAGTACCGGCTCGCCCGGGCCGAGCCCCTGCGTGTCCTCGTAGACCTGGATGGACGCCTTGTCGCCGCGAAGCTCGATTATCTCGCCGAGCAGGTTCGCCTCGCTCACGCGAACCAGATCGTACATCTTGGCGTCGGTCATGCCCTCGGCGACCACCAGCGGTCCCGAGACCCGAATTATTGTCCCTTTGGTCCCCTCGTTCATTTAAGCAGTCTCCGGTTTCAGGACGATTCCTCTTTTTGGTCCCTGTGATGCGGTATCAGATAAATTCCGCCCCCATCGCCTTGCGGACGGAATCGCGTATTATCTGCATCGCGACGCCGCGGCCGCCCTTGACCGATGGTATTATCGCGAACGTCGGCATCGCCTGTTCCACAAGCGCGTCGATTCCTTCCCGCGCGCTCTCGTAGACCTCTTCGGTCACGAATATTATCTTGAATTTACGCTGCAAAACTTCCGAGACAAGGCTGGGCGCGGGCCCGCTTTCGTCGGAGAAAAACACCTCACATCCCAGCGCCTTGAAGGGCCAGACGGTGTCACGGTCGCCGATGAGCGCGATGTCAGACATGGATATACCTCAGGCGTTCCTCGATCATGTTTCGCGGCATTCCGATCAGCTTGCACCTTACGACCGTGCGAATCAGCCTCGTGTCCACGATCTTTCGCAGCAAGTAGTATATGAGCGGTGCGATGCTGAACAACTGGTTTCGCATCTGCCAGAAATGCTGGAGAAGAAAATTGTCGGACGCCATTTCGAGGCGCCAGAAGTGCTTTTCCTCCGGCCACGTCTGCAGCCCCCTTGAGACTATGTGCTGCTCGTACCGGGTTTTCGCAAGATGATCCAGGAACAGCCCCAATTCCTCGTCCATATAGTAAAGGAAGAAGTCAAGCGAATAACTTCCCTCGGGGATGAAGTGTAGTTTGAAAACTTCGTGGTCGTCGGAGAATTCTCGGAATCGGAAAAAGGATTTCAGATTCGCCAGGTTGACGTATTCGCGGAACAGATCGATCATTATCTTGTTGCGTGTCTTGCGGGCCCTGCGCATGATGTGCCGCCACATCAGGCGGTCGCATGTGTAGCTTATGGCTGCGAGCGTCCCGGTCTCCTCGTATTCCGCCAGCGCTTCGAGAGCGGCCTCGCGCAATTGCTCGGGCACAAATCGATAATTGTTTTCGCCGACTGCGGCGCTGAGCCGGTCGGTGTCGTAAGTGCACAGGTCTATTGATAAGTCCGCGTGGGGGACTCCGCTTATCCGCGATTTCAGCATCGCCTTGAGGTTGTGGAAATCATGGCGGTGGCGAAATAGCCCGATGGCCTCTTTTTCGGGACAGATATTTTCGAGAAAATCGTATGTTTTCAGGAGTTCTTTTCTCAGTCCCTTCTCGATCTCGAGCGGGCCTTGCACGTCGGTGAAACTGTCGGCAAGCCCGGTCTCTCCAAGCATGCCTGGTATCGCTTCGGGCTCGGCGGACAATATTCGGGAAGCGAATTCCCGATCGAGCAGTTTGGCGCCGAGCGCATTTATGCGCGCGACTGCGTATGTGTACCGAAAATCATCCATTGTTTTCGCCGAAGAGTTTGGCCGCCACTTCGGGCTCCAGGCTGTCGCGCCGTGAATCTATCATGCTCCGGAGCGTCATGTTTGTGTCCTTCTTGCCCTCGCGAAGGATGAACCCGCCGGAGAAATCGCCGATGTCCTCGCTGAGGCGCAAGCTTGCGTTCGGAGAGCCCAGCTCGCTGTTGAGGCTGTGCAGGAAATCCGGCGTGAACATTTCGTGGTGCCTTTGGGAGCGAATGAGCTCCTCGTTTCCGGACTCGACCGCCGCGAGGATGATGGGTTTCAGGAACGCGATATATTCATTTGAAGGAAGGCTTGCGATCTTGTCCTCGGCTTTTGCGAATGCTTCGGCGATGAGGTCTTTCTTTTCCTTCAGGATTTCCTTTCGCAGTTCGAGACCGGCCAGGGTCTCTATCCGGCGCGCGTGCTCCTTTGCGCGTTCCTCGGCCTTCTGCATCGCCTCTTCGCGAAATCCCTCGGCGCGTTTTTTCGCCTTTTCCAAGATGGCGTCGGCCTCGGCCTTTGTCCTCGAAAGCATGGCGTCGGCTTCGGATCGCGCGTCCTCGCCGATTTGGTTGACAATATCCTCGATAGCCATATTCTATTGCTGCCTTTGTTTTCGATTCGGGGAGTCAGCACACGCTTTGGCGCGTCCGCTGACGACATAGAAACGAGATCGGCGACAATGATCAGGTGATGGCCGCCAGCCCTTCGCGCACCCTGTTGAGCAGGATCAGAGTCCCGACGAATCCGAGAACCGCATATGTTTCGACGACCGTCGCAAACACGAGCGCCGGGGCAAGGGTGTCGGGCTGCTTTGCGATCTGGCTGCACCCGGCCGAGCACACTTTTCCCTGGAAAATTGCCGACAGCAGGCCCACGAACCCGACGGGGCAGCAGGCGAACACTATCTGCCATCCCTGCTCAGGGGTGGGAATGGCGCCGCCGGCCAGCACTATGTTGATGACGAAAAAGAGCGCGACGAAGCCGTAGAACCCCTGCGTCCCGGGCAATGCCTGGAGTATGAGCATGCTCACGAACTTCGAGGGATCCTCGCTGACCACTCCCGAGCCCGCCTGTCCAGTTATGCCGGTGCCGATGACCGAGCCGAACCCCGCGAGCGCAAAGGCAAACGCGGCGCCGATCAAAGCAATTGCTAATCCGTCCATACTTAGATGCCTCCTTTTATCGATTGCATATCAACGCCCACTTCAACCCGACTGCACCACCGTATGCTCTCTTTCCTCGGCAAAGGCATTAAAGGGCTCGCCTCCGCCGGTGAAGAACTTGGAGAAGAACTCAAGATACTGAAGCCTGAGGGAATGAATGAACGCTCCCAGACAGTTTATGATTAAATTAAAGATGTGGCTAAATACCAAGAGCAGCGCCGCGACAACGTATCCGATGCCGTAAGGGATATCCAGGCTCATCTTTGCCATATCGTTGAAAGCCATTCCGAGATATGCCGTCGCCAGCCCGAGCGCCATCAACCGGGCGTAGGAAAGCACGTCGCCGAAGTAGCTCATCGCGTCGTAGAGCTTGAGCAATCCCATGAGCGGCCGCACGAGTATGAACTTCATGTGCCGGCCCTGTGTGAGCACGAGGGCGATTGCGAGGATCTTGGCCGCGCCGGTGGCGATCGACATCGTGCCTTCTCCGACCTGGCCGCCGAATATCCCCTTGAAAACGATCGGAACCAGGGCAACCAGAAACAGGATCCAGAGTCCCTGATCCATCAATGCGGCTGAAATGTTGCCGTGGCGAATGTTGTTTGCCATTTTCACGCCGATGCCGACCAGCACCTGTATCACGCCGAGCCCGAAGGCTATGTAAAGGAAAAGCAGCACCTGTTCCGTTGGGCTGAACAACATGAGGGCCTTGAATACCGCCGGCAGGTCATCCGATGCTATCCCGAATAGTCCTCCGGTCAGGAGGCCGACGACAATGTTCGCCAGCCCTCCGGCAAAAAGTATCTTCAGGAGCCGTTTCGGTCCTTGCGGGATCTGGAACTTTTTGAGCGCAAAATAGGAGCCGATGGCCAGGATCAATCCATACCCCGCGTCGCCGAGGCAGACGGCGAAGAAAAGGACGAAGAAGGGCGCGAGAAAGGGCGTGGGATCGAACTCGGTATACTGCGGGCGGCCGTAAAGCTCGGTAATAAGCGCAAAAGGCTCCGCTATGGACCGATTCTCAAGCAGGACCGGGATTTTATCGTCTGGCCCGGGATCGGAGCACCTTATCTCGACGACGCGGGTGACCTCTTCGAGCCGCCGTCTGAGTTCTTCCTCCTGATTTGCCACAACCCATCCGTTTATAAGGAACGTGCGCGGTGTGAAGAGGAAGTTGCGCTGTATCTTAAGCGTCTCCAGCTCCTGCGTGTAGTGGTCGTGTAGCAGGAGGAGCTTTTCACGGGAGGGCACAAGTTCTTTGACGATCCGCTCCCGGAGCCGCCCGTTGCGCTCCCGAAGCTCGTTGTTGTGCCGCCGCAACTCCTCAAGTATCTCGGCCGGGGCGCCGGTCTGCCCGGCGAACTTCACCGCACGCCATCCATGCTGCCGCAGGATCGACGGCACGGTTTCTTCGGCCGATGCGTGATAGATGAACAGCATGGAGACCGACGTGCGCGAGCGCTCCACGATTTCGGTGTGACAAAGGGAACAGGCCTCGGCCAGCGCTTCGGTCAGCGGATTGCAGGCGCGCGCATCGCATATCCCGAGCGTCACACGCGTCGTCTTTGTATCCCTGATGAGTTCGAGCGGGCAATCCAGGCCGCGCCAGTGGGCGATGCCCTCCATGAGAGCCTCGTTCTTTTCTATCCGGCTCTCATTGTCGGCGATCTCTTTCTCGAACTCCGTACAGTGCTCGTAGAACCTTTCCATGTCGAAGTTGGCGAGACAATCCTCCATCTCCTGCTCGGTGAAGACGGGCTTTGTTCTGAGGAGGGCTTCGGCAAAGGAGGGTTTGGCGACGAATTTCTCGACGAACTCAGAGCAGAACCGGATGCGGGAGAGACCGGCTTCGATCTGCGCGATGGATTTGTCCAGGAAAGGAGGGGCCTCGCTCGCGGTTTCGGGGAATAGTTCCCTTATATCGGAGATATGGACAGAGCCGAGGCGGCGAAGCGTCTTGAGGATTTCCTCCCGGCATTGCGCGTGTGCTACGAGATCGAGTTTTTTGACCTTACATACGGCCATCAGGAATTGCCGTTAATAGAATCGATTATGAGTTGGACAGCGTCTTCAATACCCTGCTGAGCTGATGCGCGGAGAGATTCCAGGGTTTCCCGGCTTTCGGCCTTTTTCTCCTCCGACCGCTTTTGAGCCTCCGATTCGGCCTCGTCCATCATCTGCGAAGCGTCGCGGCGGCACTCTTCGGCCACGTCTTCGGCTAACTTGCGTGCCTGCTCATTGGCCGAGCGGATCAGTTCATCGGAGTCCTGCTTTGCCTTGGCGACGAGCTTTTCGCCCTCGCCTTCGGCTTGCTTTATCTTATCTAACAGTTCCATTGGCTATTGAGATGTCCATGAAGATAAAAATGGCGCTACTCTCCCCAAATTAGCTACCACCTTAACATAGCGCGGCAGTGGTGTCAAGCCGAAACTCGGAGGGAATTCCTTTTCCCGGAGTCCTTCTCGAAAGCGAGGTCAGCTATTGTGTTCTTCCGGGATTTTGCTCAGAGGTCCCACGTCGGCGCGGCGCTCGTATCTTTCCAGGGTAAGCCCGACAGTATCTACCGTACTGTCGAATATCATCGAGATCGCGTGTTGGGGGCACATTGCAATGCAGCGGCCGCAGCCTTTGCAGCCCTCGCCGATGTGGGCGCCGTCATCCCTCAGCTCGATAGCCCCGGCCAGACAAATCTCCCGGCACGTGCCGCAAGAGACGCATTCGCCGGTCACCGAAACGGTCAGGCCCGGCAGCCGATGGATATTTTCGAAAAAGCCGGCCGTCTGGTTCCGAATGCCGATGCGAACGTCGCAGCAACAATCGCAGCAAAAGCAGATGTTCATCATGCGGTTGAAATCGAGCCCCCACATCCAGGCGTCGACGGAGTCGTGGATTACCAGTGGGATCAGCCCCATGCGCAGGGCGCGCTCGGAATGGGCTATGGCCTCGTCGCGCTCAACGACACGCGCCAGCGCGGGATCGATATCGTGGATGGCGCTCCCGAGGAGCAGGCAGCCGAAGGAGTGGGGGAAGGCCACGCACTTCTGTCCCTTCCGGCACATGCACTCATTCAGGATGGCAACCCCATTGGCGCGCTCGATGAGCGGGCGGAGCACCTGCATCGGGAGCACGGTATTTTCGCCGGTGGGAACATCTTGATCGACCGGAAGGATATGGCCCGACGTCGTCTTTTCGGAGGACTTGGAGCCCACGAGCGGCCAGTTGTCGAAAACATGGCCGAGCTTCCAGAACTTCATCAGGAACTCATAACTGCTCTTCGATCTGCCCATAAAAAGTCCCCATCCGATTCAACTGCGCCTGAATGCTATGTTTTTGCAGTCTGATACTCCCCATGCTTCTTTGCCGCCTTGACCATCGCGAGAAAATTCTCGGGCCTCACGCCCGGATGGATCGTATTTGAGGAACATATGATGTAGCCGCCGCCCGGCGCGGCATCCTCTGTATCCACACCGGCGCCCTGTCGGCCTCTCAAAGCTCGAAAGCGGTCATAATGCGTTCTCTGCCGGTCATATCACCCCTCCGCAAGCTGGTTTTCAAATCTGCGGGTTTGAGACAGCCTCTTCTTTTCCTGCAGCCAATGCAATGAATTGAGCGTATATCTCGCACGCCGCTATTAGTTGATCAACGGGAAGATGATCATGCGGCGTGTGCGCGAACGTCTCGATTCCCGGGCCTATGCCGACGCACGGCATTCCGGCGGCATGGATAAACGTGCCGTCGACGCCGAAACGCCAGCTTCGCGGCTTCTTGTCATTGCCGAGGACTTCCCTCCGCGCCCGCTTCATCAGTTGAACCACCTCTTCCCGCTCGTCGCAGAAGAAGGGCGGAAAATCCTTGTCGTTGACGATCGACGCATCGAACTCCGGGTCTCTTTCTGAAAGCGTTTTGAAAATGGCCTCTATCTCAGCCTGTACCGATTCGGCCGATTCGGTGGGAAGATACCGTCTGTCGAAAGCGATCCAGCAACGGTCGGGCGTTATCGGCGTGAGTCTTCCGGGCGAGGCGCCCGTCTCGAGGATCGTGTGTGTGCAGTCTCCGAGGACGGGATGCGTTGGCGGGTGGTAGCTTTCCCTCAACTCAGAGATGAAGTCGTTCATCTTGTATATCGCGTTGACGCCCAGCTCTGGCATGGCGCCGTGCGCCGTCTTGCCATAGGTTGTGATCGTATATTCCAGCTTTCCCCGGTGTCCGAGGCATATGTCGAGCCCGCTCGGCTCGCACGAGACCGACATGTCGGCCCTTAAGCCGGAATCGTCGAGCAGGAACTTGATTCCTTCGCCGCGCGCCTCTTCCTCGCGGACGACAGCGGTAACCGCTACGGATTTTCTCAGCTTGATACCTGCGTCCTTGACAGCCTTGCCGGCATACGCCATTGCCGCGATGG
>CBFDAY010000064.1:0-10973 GCA_965602895.1 uncultured bacterium | reverse complement strand
ATTGCCGTAGTAATCGGAGTTGCCGACGTAGATGTGAAGGGCGATATAGTCGGCGAAGCCGGCCAACTTGTCGACGACTTCGAGATTCCATGAAGGCGCATCCACTCTGCCGAGCGCGCCGCACGCGATAAGCTTGATCGACGGGTCGACCCACCGCATCATCTTCGCGGCTTCTAGCGCGCTCTTCGCGTAATCCTCGGCGCTCTTGGCGCATACTTGCCAGAAGCCGCCCATCTCGTTGCCGAGGCCCCAGAATTTGACGTTGTGCGGTTCGGCGTGGCCGTTGGCCCTGCGCATGTTGGCGTAATACGAGTCCTCACTGCTGTTGCAGTATTCGACCCATGCGGCGGCTTCCTCGGGGGCGCCCGTTCCGAGGTTGACGCAAAGGAACGGCTCGGTATCGACGGCCCGGCAGTATTCTATGAACTCGTCGGTGCCGAAGCGGTTCGATTCGATCGCGCCCCATGCCAGCTCCATCTTGCGCGGCCGCTTCTCCTTTGGGCCGACGCCGTCCTGCCAATGATAGCCCGAGACGAAGTTGCCGCCCGGATACCGCAGGTTCGGCGTGCGGAGCGCCCTTAGCGCATCAATGACGTCCTTCCGGAAACCGCTCTCATCGGAGAGCGGGGAGTTCTCCTCATACATGCCGCCGTAGATGCATCGGCCGAGATGCTCGATGAATCCGCCATATATGTGGGGATTGATTGTGCCGATCCTGCGGTCGGTGTCGATCTTTATTCTGGCCATTGTGTCAACCTTTCCATTGCAGAGGTATCGCTTTCCCGATGGACTGATCGCGCCCGCTCAGCCGCCGGCGAAGCGGGACCCGCCGTCTATGACGATGGTTTCGCCCGTCATGAAGGACGACGCGTCTGAGGCGAGATAGAGCGCCGCGCCGACGAGGTCTTCGGTCTCGCCTACGCGTGGGATGGGCATTGTCTTCACATGCTCTTTGAACAAGTCGCTGGTCCACACGGCCTTGCTCATGTCGGTCTTGATGAATCCGGGCGCGATCGCGTTGACCCTGATGTTGTACGTCCCAAGCTCGGCCGCAAGAACCTGGGTGAGCATGATGAGGGCCGCCTTGGTGACGCAGTAAGCTCCGGTAAAGGGGGCGGGCCTCAGACCTGCGACCGAGGCCATGTTGATGACAACTCCGCCGTGGTCGCGCATCCATTTGTTGAAAGCGATCTGGGTGAGGAAAAAGACCCCATCGACATTTACATCGAATGTCTTGTCCCATGCCTTTTTTTCGATATTTATCGTGGCGCCGAAATGAGGATTTGTGCCGGCGTTGTTCACGAGGATGTCGATTTTGCCGAATCGATCGAGAGTCTTATCGACCAGATTTTCAAGCTGATCGATCTTGCCCGTGTGCGCCGTAACGGCTAGGGCGCGTCCTCCGATCTTCTCGATTTCCGCCGCCGCCGCCTCGCACGCCTCCAGCTTGCGGCTCGCGACGACGACATCGGCGCCCGCCTTTGCGAACTCCATCGCTATTGTGAGGCCTATACCCCGGCTGCCCCCCGTGACGATCGCAACCTTTCCTTCAAGCGAAAATCTGTTTTCAGACATTCGTTCCTCCCTACATGAATTCTTGTGACGATTCATTCACCATTGCAATGATATTTGTGTTATCCGATGCATCAATTTGCTGATTCGTCCCCATCGTCGCCATGCGCCGCGCGTCTTATTGCCGCGAGGTAAAGGATTGCGGTCACGGTCAGGAGTCCGGCAATGAGACACATCGCCGCCAGGTGCGCACCGGAGTCAAGGTGTTTCAGGAAGTACAGATCCGTGTCCGCGGGGCCCGCAATCGTTTTCAAAAGACGCGTCTGGACGACGACCGAGCAGGCCTGCGGCAGATGCATTATCAGCAGCTCGTTGGGCAGTCCTCCGTAGTCTTCCAGCACCTTTACGAAACTCGCAACCGGATGCAGGATAGTGGGCAGCAACTGGATAACGAATCCTCCGATGCACATCGCGAGGACCGACAGCCTTGTGGCCGGCCTGAGCCTTGAATAGTCTCTTATCAGATATATGAATGGGATCAAGAAGAATCCCGTCACGGACACCATGTATCGAGGACCCCAGGCGTAGCCGCCGTGCCACCCGAACCATTTTGAATATACGAGCAGGTACAACAGCGGGATCGAAAGGAGGAAGACGGCGGTCTTGCCTCGCTCGGTGATGAATCGCCGCCAGCCGAAGAGCGCCCCGATCAGTGGCGGCGAATAGAGAAAGACGCTACGCATCGGGCTGAGCAAGAACCCGTAAATGCCGGCGAGGATGGGATACGAGAGCAGGCCCATGCCCTCGGGGTAGACGGTATTGGGGGGGGCTTCGTAGTAATGATATGCCGAGGAGAAGTACGAGCCGAAGCGCACATGGTTGTACCATAATCCTTCCGCGACGGCGGCCATCCCGAATAGGATCAATCCCCAGAGTCTTGCGTCCTTCAGTGTCTCGGCCCTGAGGACTTCTTTCGGTCCGCCCGACTGAAACACGAAGAACATGAAGAAGATGCCCATCGCTGGCAACGCTATATAGTTGTTGGCGGCGGCGAGCGCCAGGAACAGGCCTGCAAAAATGCCGCCCAGCGGCCTTTCACGGCTGCTGGAGAGCGCAAGCAGGGCCGCAAACATGAGGAGAAGTCCTGTCAGGGGCTCGCTCAAGAATACCCTTGCGTAGGGCAGCGTAATCGTGGAGAGCCCGAAGACAAGGGTCAGCAACAAGCTCGACCGAGCGCCGCCGTCCAAACGCCGGCAGAGCCGAAAGAAGACCACGCAGCTCAATGCCGTCACGATCGAATTGAACAGGGAGACAAAGAGTCTGCCGGTCTCCTCCCTCAGGATGGGATCGATTCCGCCCGCCAGCAGCTCGCCGAGCATGTAAAGCGGCACGGCCGCAACCGACTGCAACAGGGGATAAGGAATCGAAAACGACGTGCCGTCGGCCTTGGTGATGCTCAGATCATGTTCGAGAACGATGGTCTTCGTGAGCCCGTAGCGGGCCATTTCGTCCATCGAATAATATTCGCCCCGAAAAATCAGGACATAGAGCGCCAGGAAAAACGCGAAGATTATCAGTTCGTTGCGATATCGGAATCGCTTGCCCGTCATAGGAATGCCTGCCTCGCGGCCCGAGTTCTATATTTGACGTCCTACCTGTGCGCCCTCCAGGATGGCGTCGATGCCTTTTCGCGGATTACGCGCGTCGCCGACGATATGGATCTCGGGCGCAACATCCCGCCATTTCTCAGCGAGCCGAGCGTCGGTCTCGTAGCCGGCGGCGATCACGATTGTGTCCGCATCGAGCAGCTCTTCCCCGCCCTCGACCGAAATCAACAGGCCGGAATCATTGATCTCGATGTATTCGGCTCCGGTTATCGTTCTCACGCCGAGGTTCTTGAGTTCCTGGAGGATTACCCATCTCGTGCTTCGTCCGAGCGTGTCGCCGACCTTCGCGCCGCGCCGAACGAGAGTGACCTGTCGGCGGCTTTTGTGGACCAGTCCGATGGCTTCTTCGGCGGAAAGCACTCCGTGCTCTGCCAGAAACACCGCCGTCTCCGGCGAAGCGCAGCCGTTTCGGGCCATGTAGATACCAGCCTCGCAGGCTGCCCCGCCTGCGCCTATGACGACTACTTTGTGGCCCAGCCGCTCCTTGTCGGTCAGGACGTCCTCCGCCATGACCACCTTCTCGTTGTCGATCCCTGAGATATCCGGGATACGCGGCACGGCGCCTATGGCCAGGACGAGCGCGTCCGGTTTCTCCTCTTTTGCCTGCTCCGGCGTCATCTTGCTGTGAAGGATGATTTCGACGCCCTCCCGCGCGGCCGCGTCGGCAAGGTATCGTACGGTGTTCTCGAATTCCTCTCGTCCGTGCGGAATCGAGCTGAGCGACAGCCGACCCCCGAGGCGGTCCGCCTTTTCATATAGGGTCACTTCGTGCCCGCGCTCGGCGAGCACGCGCGCGGCTTCCAGCCCGCCGGGTCCACCGCCGATCACCATCACCTTTTTCGTCCTAGCGGCCGCGATAAGCGGCATTTCCTCTTCGCGCCCCCTCGTGGGATTGTTCATGCAGGTAGATCGCTCAGCCGAGAAAACCATGTCGAGGCAACCCTCGTTGCAACCCGTACACGGGATAATCTCGTCGATACGTCCCTCTCGCGTTTTTTTGGGGAGATATGGGTCGGCATTGAGCGCACGGGCCATGGCTATGAAGTCGGCGTTGCCGTCGGCCAGAATCCGCTCGGCCAGGAGAGGATCATTTATGCGGTTGCAAGTCATGATGGGCGTCGTGAGCATGGGGCGCATTATTTCGGCCAGGAACGCAAAGGCAGCGCGCGGAACCGATGTGCCTACGGTCGGCACCCTGGATTCGTGCCAGCCCACCTGTATGCTTATGGCATCCGCGCCCGCCTGCTCGAATAGGGCCGCGATCCTGGCGGAATCCTCGAGCGAGTTTCCGCCCTCCATCAGCTCTGCGCCCGAGTGACGCATTATTACCGGATAATCGACGCCGCACGCCTCTTTTATCGTCCGGATGACTTCCATGCCGAAGCGCGCGCGGTTCTCGATGGATCCGCCGTATTCGTCGTCTCGCAGGTTGGAGATGGGAGAAAGAAACTGGCTGATGAGGTAGCCCGTGGAGCCGATGATCTCGACCGAATCGAAGCCGGCCTCGCGCGCTCTCAGCGCGGCGGCGGCGAAATATCCGATGATTTCCTTGATTTCCTCGACCGAGAGAGCGCGTGGTATCTCGCGCGTGAGTTTCGAGGGGACTTCCGATGCCGATACCGACTGCTCGCCGTCCATCAGAAGCGAGAAAGCGTATCTCCCTGCATGGAACAGCTGGGCCGTCGTCTTTGAGCCGTACGATTTGAGCCGGTCGTTCAGCTCTTTCATTTTGGGGATGTATTTATCGTCCTCGATGCTGAGGAAGCCGAATCCGCCGCCTCCGAGCTTGTGGATTTTGAACCCGCCGACGACTATGAGCCCGGTCTCTCCTCTGGCGCATTCTTCATAGTAGCGGATCAGTCTGTCCGTTACGAAGCCGTCCTCGGCATAGCCGAGATGCATTGCCGCCATTACGATGCGGTTGCGAACGGACATTGTGCCGACCTGTCCCTCACTCAGCAGAAGCTTCATAAAGCACTCCGAACCTTCGTGGCAAATCCTGGAATGCGGATTTGCGCCGTCGCTCGCTCAGGCCGTGGCGTATCCGCCGTTCACGCTGATGGCCTGTCCGGTGATCCACGACGCCCTGTCGGATGCGAGGAAGGCGACGAGATTTGCGATGTCGCGGGGCTCGCCGAGGCGACGCAGCGGGTATGCCCTTACTACTTTCTTCTCAAACTCCTCAGAGAGCATTGCGTTCACGGCCTCGGTCTTGGTCATGCTTGGGCAGACGGCGTTGGCGTTGATTCCATAGCGGCCGGCCTCCTTGGCAATTGATTTCGTGAAGGCGATTATTGCCCCCTTTGCACCGGCATACACGGCCTGGCGCGGCTCCCCGACCTTGCCCGCGTCCGACGCCATGTTGATTATCTTGCCATACCCACGGTCGTTCATTCCCTCGATGACGGCCGCCGTGCAGTTGACGACGCCGTAGTAGCAGACATCGACGACCTTCGTCCACAAGTCGTCGGTCTGCCCGCTGTTTTTCTCCTCGACGAAAGTCATGAACATCGGCAGCTTGGCTGCATTGTTTACCAGTATCTGGATCGGTCCGAGTTCGGATTCGACCTTATCCACCATCGCCGCAACGTTGGCAGCGTCGGTCACGTCGGTAACGACGGCGATCGACTTGACACCCTTTTCTCTCAGTGCGGATGCAGTTTTCTCCGCGCTTTCTCCGTCGATTTCGGCGATTGCCACGTTCGCGCCCTCTTCGGCCAGAATTTCGGCGATTGTGGCGCCGATGCCCCGGCCGCCGCCTGTGACTATCGCAACTTTGTCCTGCAGTTGCAGGTCCATCGATAACCTCCTCTCCCGCCGGAAGAAACTCAGTCCGTGCACGGGTTTTCGGGCTCTTTGAGCGATTCCGCGTGCCGTCCCAATGTGAATAACAGATCCGCGAGTCGATTGCAATATGAAAGCAATTCCGGATTTCTGATGTCGCCGTCATCGAACAATTTTGCCATTCGTCGCTCCGCGCGCCTGATTATCGAGCGCGCCAGATCGAGCGCGCCGGCGGAGGGTGTGCCTCCGGGCGGAACAAAAGCCTTGGGCATATTCGTAATTCCCTCATATTGCTCGATCAGTTTTTCCAGCTTAAGGGTGTGCTCCTCGGTAATCCTGGCTTTAAGGCGAGAGGTTTCGTCGGGCAAGGAGGCCAACTCGGCGCCTACCAGGAAAAGTTCCTTCTGGATGGTGAGTATTATCCGCTTGAGTTCCGAGTCGGAAATCAGGCCCCTTGCCAGTCCCAGGGCCGAACTCGCCTCATCCACCGCGCCGTAAGCCTCGGGACGAGGCGAGTGCTTGGGCACTCGATGGCCGAACAGCAGGCTTGTTGTCCCGTGGTCTCCCTTTTTGTTAAAAGATTCCATGTCACCGTCCCGTTTTTCTGTTGGCTGAAAAGATACGTCGCATAGAGATATCGCTCGCCGAATCCGCCGCTTCCGGAAAAAGTTTCCGGCGGATGTCTCGAATTATGCCGGGAAAGAAAGGGGCGAGATCGCGGCCTTTCCATAATACGTTGTTTATGAATCAGTTGTATCATTTTGAGCTTATTTGTGTCAAGAACATTTTGGGAACACATTGCACATTTTTTGGCGAGGATTCCGAGTATTGTCCGGCGTCGGGAGCGGTTTGAAAGGGCGATAGACCGTCGGGCGGGCCGCCTGCACGCTCCGCGGGAGGATCGGCGTGCCGCTTCATGATGATTTTCATGCGGTGGAAGTCTTTCTGGTAACATAAGTTAAGAGGTTTTTGCCTTATAAGTGGCAGGGCTACCCATGCGGTGTCCGATTTTTCCCCGGGTTGAATCCGCTTCTTTTGAATAAACTGGCATAAAGCTTGCTCCATCTCAAGCGATGGTGTCTACTTCCGTGCTGTGCCGCCGGGTTTTCCTTACATGGAGGCTGGAGTTCGATGCAGAAACTGAAGGGTTATATCACTCAGAACTTTGAAGATATTACCGTTCTCATAATTTTGGTGAGCGTTATCACGATCAGCTATGTGGTTGATGAGAAAATGATGATGCTCAATTTTTATTATCTTCCCGTCTTGATGGCGGGATATTTCATCGGCAAGAAGGCGTCTACGCTTGTCGCGGCGTTCAGCGTCCTGACCGTGGTTTTTTTCGCCATTGTGAATTACGAGACGTTCAGCGACGGAAGGGGAATCGGATATCTGGCCAGCGGGCTGGCCGGCTGGAGTGGGTTTCTAGTGTTGACCAGTTATATCGTCGGAGCCCTGTACGAGCAGAAACAGAAAAGGGTTGATGAGCTTCAGCAGGCCTATGTGGGCATACTCGAAATACTCGTAAAGTATCTTGAGTCCACCGATCGTTACACCAAGGGACACTCCGAGCGAGTCGCCGAGCACTCCATGGACATCGCCATTGCGATGCAGCTTCCGAGGGAAGAAGTTGAAAATATCCGCGTTGCCGCGTTGCTCCATGACATAGGCAAAATCGAGATCAGCGCCAACCTTATCGGCAAGGCTGCGAGCCTGAACCGGGATGAGATGTCACAGGTCGCCGAGCATTCCGAAAAGGGCGCACGTATTCTTCAGTCGGTCGGCGGCGTCCTGAAAGAAGCGATACCCATCGTCCTGGAGCATCATCGGCACTATTCGCAGATGGAAGGACCGACGGACGACTCCTCCAACGTGATGTCTCTCGGCGCGCGAATCGTCGCCGTGGCCGACTCTTTTGACGCCATGGTCACCGACAGACCTTACCGCAAAGGCATGCAGCCCTGGCAGGCGATGGAGGAGTTAAGGCGCTGCAGCGGCGAGCAATTCGACCCCGAGGTTGTCGAAGTGTTCGAGTCGGTTCTGTCGCACAAGGCCGAAAAGGTCTGAACACCGCTTTTCAACATCATACCTCCCAGCCTTTTGCCATCCGAAGCGGCAGCAGAAGCATGTCGTGTCCCCCCGAACACACCTCCCTCAGTCGGTTATGCGTGAACATTGCACTGATGGGACAGTCCCGAATCTACGAATCCTGCAGAGCAGGATTCCGTAATTCTGGGACAGTCCCCCGGTTGGTTGCGCGTGAACACAGATCGTAGGGGCGAACCGGCGAGTCGCCTGTGACATAATCGTGTTTGCCCGAATCATGGCTTGTTTATTGGCCTCCCGGGATGATAAAGTGGTGGTGGTTTCCGTTTCCAACAATCAGAGGAGGTTGCAATGCCGCTTATCCAGATCAAGATTTTCGAGGGAGTCCTTACGGAAGAGAAAAAAAAGGAAATGATTTCCCGCGTGTCGGAGGTAGTGGCCGAGATCGAGGCCAGCCCCCACCCGAAGGAAAAGCTCCTCCCTCATACGTGGTGCGTGATTGATGAAGTTCCCGCCGAGAACTGGGGCATCGGAGGTCAGCCGTCGAGCCTGGAGCTGCTCAAGGCCCTGCTGGAAAGCTAAACGGCGGGCCGATCCGTTTGAGCCCCTTGAGAGCATAAGGAAACAGGCTGTCGATGGATAGGAACACCCGTTCCCGCCGCGCTTCCGTCCTTTCGTTCGGAGATTCACGTCATTTGGCCCCGTATGAGCCGGATCCGATGGCGCGAAAGTTCGTGGTCGAATTACCAAAGCCGACGCTGGAGGATCCCGCTGGCGATGTCGAGAGGCTGCTGTCGGCGCTCAGCGGCGCCTCGCCCGAAATGGCGCCGGGCAAGGTGCGTGTGTCGTTTCGCCTGCTCCAGAGGCTGAGCCCCTTGTTGCGGGAGGCGTCGTTTCGTGTGACGGCGACGCTGGCGCAGATGGAGGACGCCTGGGAAGTCATCGATATCCAGGAAAGCCGCCCCTCCGAAGGTTTCGCCCCTTCGAGCTGTTTTGGCCTCGGAGTCGACGTCGGAACGACCACGGTGAGCATCTATCTTGTCGATATGACCGCCGGCGAAATCGTGAGCAGATCGGCGAGAGCCAACCCGCAGGTCGCTCATGGGGAGGATATCCTTTCGCGAATCCATTTCTGCCAGACAGCCGGCGGGCTGCAGACGCTGCGGGAATTGGTCGCGGGCTGCATCAACGACGGTCTCGCATCGCTTGCCTGCGGGCATGGGCTGCGGGCGGAGGAGATATGCGCGGTCAGCGTTGCCGGAAACCCCGCGATGATGCATCTTCTGTTGGGGGTAGACCCGTATCATCTCTGCCGTGAGCCTTACGCGCCGGTCTTCAATCGGTCCCTGACTCTGAGGGCCGAAGACCTCCTATTGAATGCAAACCCCGATGCTCCCGTATACGTGTTCCCCTGCCTTGGCAGCTATTTCGGCGGCGACGTCGTGGCCGGGATACTGGCCTCCGGGATGCACGGGAAAGACACGACGTCGCTCCTGGTGGACGTGGGGACAAACGCCGAGATAGTGCTCGGCAATCGCGAATGGCTTGTTGTATGCGCAGGGGCGGCGGGGCCGGCACTCGAAGGCGGCGGCGTGAAGGCGGGCATGCCGGCGGGCAGGGGCGCCATCGAGGCTGTCAGGATTGACGGCGAGACTCTTGAGCCCGAGACGGATGTCATAGGAGGCGGAGCCGCCCAAGGCATTTGCGGTTCGGGAGTGATCGACCTGATCGCCGAGCTTTATCTCGCGGGGATTATCGATCCCAAGGGCCGCATTCGCGATCGCGTCCGCACGCCGCGAAAAAGAAAGGTAGGCGACGCAAGAGGGTATGCGGTCGCTTTGGCCGATAGGGGAGAGGCGACGGGCGACGTCGTTGTTGATGAGCTGGATATCGGCAATTTCCTGCGGGCAAAGGGAGCCATGTACACGGCCCTGACTCTCGTGATCGAGAGGATGGGCGTGGGTTTCGATGAGATCGAGAGTTTTTTTGTTGCGGGAAGCTTCGGCGAGCATATCAATCCGAGAAGCGCGGTTACGGTCGGGATGCTGCCGGATATTGCCCTCGATCGTTTCAAGGTGTTGGGCAACAGCGCCGGACTTGGCGCATGCATGATGCTTCTTTCATATCGTTTAAGGGAGGAAGTGGAGTTTATCCGCAGCAGGACGACCTACCTGCAGCTTACGACCGACAACGAATTCATGAACCGCCTGAACGCCGCAATATTCATCCCGCACACCGACAGAGAGTTGTTTCCGACTGTTCCGCGACAAGCCTGAGCCCGGATCAGGAACTCGCTCCGTTGTCGGCCCGTTGTTGGACGATTGACTGTGGCGCCCTGCACGGCGGACTGGGCGTGGTCGTGTTCAAGGTGTATGCTAAGAATGCGGAGTAGCTCCGCGAGCCGCGCTAGTGGAAGCTGCGCTCGATCTCGCCGCGGCGGACGAGTCCCTTGAGCGCCCTGACGGCGCGGCCGGGCATCGGATAGACCGCTATGCCGTTTTCCTGAAACCTGTCCAGCCCGATCCTGCTCTCCTCGGTGAAAAGTTTGACCGGCGAGTTTGAGCACACTACGATCGGTTTGGTGAATTCCTTCGCCAGCGGAATCAACTGCTCGGAAAGAATCGCGGTGAACAAGGAGAGCACATCCAGATAGAAGACGATGACAGAGTCCACGTTGTCGTCCTCGAGCACGCACCGCGCCGCCTCGCCGAATGCGCTCATATCGCTGAGGAATGCAAGGTCGACGGGATTGCTCCTTATCGTCAGGTCGGGCCAGAGCCGCTTGAGTTTAGAGACGGTCTTCGGCGAAAGCTCGGCCATCTCAAGCCCGTGGCTCACGCAAAGGTCGGTAAGCATTATTCCCGGCCCGGCCTGAAACGACATCACGGCGACCCGATTTCCCGCCGGTGGTCCGGTGATGTCGAGTATTTTCGCCACATCCAGCAGCTCGACAGTATCGCCGGT
>CBFDAY010000063.1:0-11027 GCA_965602895.1 uncultured bacterium | reverse complement strand
GGGGTCAGCTCGCCCCCTTCGAGCGTGAAGTCATTTTCGACGATCACCCATTTTTTTATGGTCTCGTATCGCGCCAACTGGCTGTTGACGGTGTCCACCCTCTCGCTAACCAGCTTTATGACTTTTTCATGCTTGACCAAATCGGCAGGCGAGCCGAATTCTATCCCTTGTTTCCTGGCGATCGGCTCGAGTTTTTCGAGATCGACCGTGATAAGCGCCGAGAGGAATTTCCTCTTGTCGCCGTGGACCATGGCGTTGCTTATCAGCAGGTCGGATTTCAGCATGTTCTCAATATTCTGCGGCGATATGTTCTTTCCGCCGGCGGTGACGATGATGTCCTTTTTCCTGTCGGTGATCTTCAGAAAGCCGTCCTCGTTCAGAACACCGATATCGCCGGTGTGGAAGTATCCTTCAGCGTCGAGCGCCTCGGCCGTCTCGATGGGTCTGTTGAAATAGCCGGTCATGATGTTAGGGCCTTTGGCCAGAATCTCGCCGTCGGCCGCTATTTTTATTTCAACTTCGGGCCCGGGTTTGCCAACGGTGCCAAACTTAAAGTTTTCCGGCGTGTTGGTCGTCAGGACCGGGGATGTCTCGGTGAGTCCGTAACCCTCCAGGATGGTGATGCCGAGCGCGTGGAAGAACTCGTTTATCTCCTGCGCGAGCGGCGCCCCGCCGGAAACAAAATATTTGAGACGTCCGCCGACGTTTTCCTTGATCTTTTTGAAAACGAGCGCGTCGGCGATCTTATATTTCAGTCTCAGCGATGCGGGCGGCATCTGTTTGTCAACCTTGCAGGCGCTCATCATGCCTCCCACAGCGAAACTCCAGTTGAATATCTTTTGTTTGAGCGGCGATCCCGATTTGACGGTTTCCAAAACGGAGGCATGGAACTTTTCGTAGATGCGCGGCACGCTGGCCATGAATGTCGGCCTGATCTCCTGGAGATTATCCCGAACGGTGTCGACGCTCTCGGCGTATGCTATCGTGGTGCCGCCGTATATCGGCACGTAGTAGCCGGCCATGCGCTCGAATGAATGGCTCAGGGGCAGGAACGAAAGGCATATGTCTTCCTCGGTTATCGGCAGTATCTGCTTGACCGACCGGCAATTGGCGAGAAAATTATCATGAATGAGCATCACGCCCTTCGGATCGCCGGTGGTGCCCGATGTATAGATGATGCTTGCCAGATCGGTCGGCTCGACGGCCTCAAGGCGCCGGCGGAAAAGATCTTCCTTGCCTGATTTTGCGCCTGCCGAGCATGTTTCGCCGAAGGTGGAGACCATGGGGTAATCGGTTTTGCCGATTTTGTCGAGAATGACGATCTTCTCAAGTGCGGGGCAGTCCGCCCTCACTTCCAAGATTTTTTCGAGCTGCTTTTCGGTTGATACGATGAGGATGCGCGCGCCGGAATCGTTGACGATATATTCCACCTGTTTCGGGGTGTTCGTCGCATATATCGGAACATTGACTGCGCCTATCGACAGTATCGCCAGGTCGGAGAACGCCCATTCGGGGCGGTTTTCCGACAGGAGCGCGACTCGATCGCCATGCTCTATTCCCGCGTCGAGCAGGGCCATCGCGAACTGCCTGGTCGTCTCGCCCGCCTCGTTCCACGAGATGTTGGCGTACAAGCCATTGCGCTTGACTTTTAACAATGTGCGCGGGCCGTAACGTTCGACCCGGTTCAGGAACATTCGACCGACTACAGCGTCGTCCATTTGTGATCCTCCTGTGGAGCCGGGGCCCGAAACCCGATCAGGGCCTCCTCGATTTCTCCACGTAACCCTCGACTATCTTGTTTTTTTGTATCTTCCCCGTGGCGGTTTTAGGAAAAGATTCGGCGAATTTCACCCCGCGCGGGCATTTGAAGTCGGCAAGGTGCTCTTTGCAATAATCGATGACCTCCTCGCCCGTCATCCGCGCGCCTTCGTTCAGGACGATGAACGCCATCACTTCCTCCCCCCAAAGCTTGTCCGGTATGCCGACGACCGCCGCCTCCATGATCGAGGGGTGGCGGTAAAGCACTTCCTCGGCCTCTTTCGGGTAAATATTCTCGCCGCCTCGGATAATCATCTCCTTTTTCCGGCCGACGATGTAAAAATAGCCGTCCTCGTCCATATGGCCCAGGTCGCCGGTGTGGAGCCATCCGTTTTTCAGGGTCTCCGTCGTGGCCTCGGGATTTTTGTAATATCCCTTCATGACGTTTTCGCCGCGGACAACTATCTCGCCCACCTCTCCGTGCGGCATCTCATTGTCGCTGTCGTCGAATATCTTCATCTCCTGCCCGCGGAGAGGGAGCCCGATGGAGCCTATCTTGCGTTTTCCATCGAGGGGGTTCAGCGAACTGGCGCACGTGCCTTCGCTCAGGCCGTAGCCTTCGAGTATGAACGCCTTGTACTTCTTCTCGAACGTGTTGAATACCTCAACGGGCATGGGCGCGGCCCCGCAGATACAGAATCGAAGCGCGCTGAGGTCGTAGTCTTCCGCGTCGGGCAGGCTGTTGAGTATGGCGTAGACGGTCGGCACGCCGCTGAAGGCGGTCGCCTTGTATTGAGCCAGCGCGGGCAGGAAGGTCTTGGGCGAAAAGCCGTCGAGCAGGACCATTGCGGCGCCCGCATACATCGGCGACAGGGTGGTCACAACCTGTGCGTTGACATGGAAAAGCGGCAATATGCAAAGGAAGCGGTCCTCGCCGTTCATCTTGGCCGCCTCGGCGGTCTGTTGCGAATCGGCAATGTAGTTGCCGTGAGTCAGCTCGACACCCTTGGGGTGGCCCGTTGTTCCCGAGGTATAGATGATCGCGGCGACATCGCCCGGCTCTGCCACGACCGAAGGGCGTGATGAGTCGGCCTTCATCAGGCTTGCGAGGGGGATTTTGCCCTCTGAAGCATCATCTGCATCGGATATGATAATGGTCTTGAGTCGGGGACAATCGGGCAGGAATTTGTTCGCGGTTTCCTCGAATTTGCACTGTGTTATGAGAGCCTTCGCGTCGGAGTTGTTGATAATATATGTAATTTCCTCTGCCTTGAGCAGCGCGTTTATGGGCGTTGCCACGGCGCCTGCCCTGGTGACGCCGAAGAAACAGTAGATGTACTCCGCGCAGTTGGTCATGTACAGGCAGACCTTGTCGCCTTTTTCGACGCCGAGTTCTCTCAGGCCGTTGGCAATGCTGTTGGCGATTTCGTCCAGGCGCGAATACGAGATCTCGGCGTCTTTGTAGTAGAGGAACGTCTTCGACGGACTCTCTTCCGCCCGGATTTGCAGGAGCTGGGATATTGTCTTCGGCATTCTTGCATCGCTCCGGTTCATGACCGGAGCGCCCGCTTGTCAACTTTGCCGCCCGGATTGCGTGGAAGCGCATCCACTAACTCGACGTATTTGGGCACCTTGAAATCCGCCAGGCGCTCGTCGCAAAAATCCAGTATTTCGTCCACCGTCAGCTTGCTGTCGGGGTTGGGAACGATATAGGCCATTACCTGCTCCCCGAATACTTTATCAGCCTTGCCCACCGCGGCGGCCTGGAATATCCCCGGATGCGATTCGAGCACGTTCTCTATTTCAACGCTGTAGATATTCTCTCCGCCACGGATAATCATATCCTTCTTTCGATCTACGATGTAGAGGAACCCTTCATTGTCGACACGGCCCAGGTCGCCCGTATGAAACCAGCCGTCTTTGAAAATCTCGGCCGTGGCTTTGGGATACTTCCAATATCCGTCCACCACGCTCGGGCCCTTGAGAAGCACCTCGCCGATCTTGCCGGGTATGAGGTTGTTACCGGCGTCGTCCACGATCCTTATCTCGACGGTCGGCACAGGCGGGCCGACGGAGTCGGGTTTTTCCATGGCGTATTCATCGGGCAGGAAAGTCGCCATGGAGGAACTCTCGGTCAGCCCGTAGCCGTTTCCAAGCCTGACCGAGGGGAGTATCTCGCGCAGCCTGCGCACGAGTTCCGGCGAGGCCGGGGCGCCGCCGTACATGATGTTTCGGAGCGAGTTCAGGTCGTAATCCTTGAGCTTCAGTTGCGCCAGCAGCAGCCAGTGAATTGTTGGAACGCCTACGAAGGTCGTGATCCCGGCTTTGTCGATGGCGGAAAGCGTCTCGTCGGCATTGAAGCGGCGCAGGATCACCGAAGTGCTTCCCAGGTACACGCCGGAGATCATCTGGCTGTGACACGCCGTGGGATGGCACAGCGGTACGCAAATAAGTCCCCTGCCGTCGGGCTTGCTGTCGACGGCGATATGCGTGCTTATGGCGTTGGATATGAAATTGCGATGCGTGCACATCGCCCCTCTTGGCTCGCCGGTAGTGCCCGCCGTATAGAAAATGCCTGCAAGGTCATGTTCGTCGACATCAACCTCGATGACGTCGCCGGTGGATCGCTCGACGAGGTCTTTCAAATAGAAGCAGTCGGAGGCTTCCGGCACGGGTCCGGTCAGGACTCTGCGCTTTAAGCCGGGGGCGCCTTTGGCCGCTCGCGAGCATTCCATCCAGTACGGAGGATCGACAAATACCGCGTTTGCACCGCTGTTGTTGAGGATGCCCCCGATCTCCTTGGCGACAAAGCGGGTATTGATGGGAACCGCGATGGCTCCTATTCTGGTGGCGGCGAAGAAGGTCAGAGGAAATGCGATGTCGTTCCCGAGCAGAATCGCGACCCGATCGCCTTTTTCAATCCCGAGCGTATTCTGCATCGACGCCGCAAGGCGCTCGACGTCGGCCAGGAATTGTTTGTAGGTTGCGTTGCCCGAATGGCACTCGAAGGCACTTTTATCCGGATATTTTTCGGCGGAGGCCTCCAGGGCGCTGTGGAGATTACGAGGGCGGGCCTTGTAGTTCAGCACTTGAATTCCCTTGTGGTTCTCTCGCACGATCTTGCTGGAGAGTTTTGTCATTTCGTATCCAACCCTTTTGCCCTTTTTCAAAGAATCATACGCAACCGATCCAATATCCATGTTGGAATTCACGAAGATTCGCCATCGCAAAGGATATCAACAAGGGCTGCCGCTTCGAAAGCAGCTATCCGGAGGGCGGGTAGCCGTGAATACCAGCGCAAAACCAGCGCAACCCATTTTATCAAAGAGGCTTGTGCGAGTCAACACAAAAGCGCGCCGCGAGCCGCATAGCGGCGGAGTTGACTCGCGTCTGTTATGATGATATTTTAGTGATGGCCCGCTTTCCACCCGGTATGTTGTCCCGACCGGCCGATACGCCAAATGAATAAGGATATCTCAAACATGGAGTTTCCAAAACTGCGAGAGCTGGAGGCGTTTCCGCTCTCCATTTCCGGCCGGCCGATGATAGGGCTGCGCGATCCGATGAGCTTTTCTCCCGAGACCCTCGCTGTTCCACAGCACTTTTACCTGCTGCTGACCTTACTCGACGGCGGTCATTCGATTGTGGATATCCAAGCCGAGTATATGCGCGCGGGCGGAGAACTCGTATTCAGGGAAACCATTGAGGAAATGATTCAGAAGCTTGACGAGAGCCTGTTCCTTGACAACGAGAATTTTCACCGAAAGCGCACGGAGATTGAGGACGAATTCAGGCGGGCCGATTCGCGCCCGGCCGCGCTGGCGGGAAAAAGCTACGACGATTCACCTGAAATATTGGCCTCGCGGATAGAGGAATTCTTCACCCACGCGGATGGGCCGGGACCGTTGGACCGAGGCAAAAATGGAAATGATCTCAAAGGGATCATTGCGCCTCACATCGACTTCGAGCGCGGCGGACCTTGCTTCGCCTGGGCTTACAAGGAGCTGAAGGAGCGTTCCGATGCCGATGTGTTTGTTGTATTCGGCACGGCACATGCCCCCACGGACGGACCCTTCGTGATCACATACAAGGATTTCGACACTCCTTTCGGCAGGCTGCCGTGCGATCGCTCGCTTTTGGAAGAAATAGACAAAAAGACAAACCAGGACCTGCTCGCGGGCGAGTTTGTCCACAAAAGCGAACACTCGATCGAGTTCCAGGCGATATTTCTGAAGTACCTGTTCAGGGAGAGAGAAGATGTCTCAATCGCTCCTATTCTCTGCGGGTCGTTCCATGAGATGCTGCTTTCCCGCACCCGGCCGATGGATGACGAACGCGTGAAGGAGTTTGTCGATGCGCTCAGGAGTTCCGTTGCGAAAAGCGGAAAAAAAGTTTGCTACATAGCGAGCGCGGACCTCTCTCATGTGGGGCCCAGGTTCGGAGATCAGCATCCGATAAGCGGGGAATTCTTGAAGCTCCTTGAATCGGATGACCTGAGGATGCTCAAGAAAGTGGAAGAGGTCGACGCGAACGGATTTTTTGGCGACATTGAGGCGGAGGGAGATCGGCGCAAGATCTGCGGGCTCCCGCCCATCTATACCATGCTCTCCGTCATGGAGGCCGCCTCGGGCAGACTCTTGAAATACCAGTATTGGCCCGACCCCGCCGGGACCGTCAGCTTCGCAAGTATGGCCTTCTATTGATGCGCCGACCGCCTTCGTCGGATGCCGGTGGGCGCTTCTATATGCAATTGTCGCAGAAACCGCAGCGAGTGGACGCCTCGACGTCGTTGAGCGCGCCAAGAAGATAGGCCCGCAGGCATGAGCGCAGGCTCCCATACTCTACTATCATGTCCAGCCTCTTCATTTTGAACGCTCGGCGCAACGACGCGCTTTCCTCGATCCTCCGCCTTGCGCTCTCACCTACTTCATTGGCATGGATTTTGTAGCAGATGCTGCGGTCGTTCGGGCGAAAGACGATAATGCCGAGGCCGTCCATCCGCAGCAGCGCTTGTTCCAGCTCAAATGCGCCTGTTTCGGGAAAACATCTGCGGCGCAACTCGCCCAGGTCCGCGTCGGCCACATAACCGTTCCGCGAAAGATCATAAAGCCTGTCGACCGCCGCCAGAATAAGTCTTTGTCGCTCAGCGCATTTTCCCATCGCTATTTCGAGTTCTGTGGAAAGATAAAGCGACGCGGATCGGCACATGACAGGATGGCGCTTTAGCACGCCGGCCTTTTCCATCTCGAAAAGTTCGATGTTGCTGTTTTCATAGGATTGCCGGCTCAACGAGACTTCGCCGTGACGGCCTGTCGAGCGAATGACCTCCCGAAAGCACTCCTCGACGAGGTCGGCGGTGGGCGTGGCGTTGAATATGAATCGTTCCTGCACTTTTCTGTCATACCGCGAAAAGAGCAGGATGCAGTCGCACCTGCCGCCGTCGCGTCCTCCGCGGCCTATCTCCTGATAATAGGCGTCGATGCTTGCCGGGTGGGCATAGTGGATAATGAAACGAATATCGGGTTTGTCCACACCCATGCCGAACGCGTTGGTGGCTGTGATTATATCGATGTCGTCCGACAGGAAGCGATCCTGAACCTCCACACGCGCCGAGGTCGAGCGGCCTGCATGGTAGTAATCGCTGTTCTTGCCCAGTTCCTGCAGGAATCTGTTCACGTCCTCGCACTGCCTGCGAGTGGCGGTATATATGATGCCCGGTCCGGGCCTGCGCAGCAGCTCGGCGATCGTGCGTAGCTTGTCGCTTTTTGTGGAGGCTTGGCGGCAGCCGAGATAGAGGTTGGGTCGGTCGAAATTCCCGCGGATCAATCGCGCCGATTCGCGCTTCATCTGCCGCAGTATATCGCCCTGCACAACCGGGGTTGCGGTCGCCGTAAACATCACCATCTGCGGATTTTGAGATAGCCGCTCGACGGCGTCGGGGATGTAGAGATAGTCGGTCCGAAAATCGTGCCCCCACTCGGTGATGCAGTGCGCCTCATCGATGACCCACAGGTGAGGCGCCTGGGCGCCTGCCACAACGGCGTCGACGAAAAAGCCGTCGCGCAGCCGTTCGGGCGAAATATAGATCATCTTCAGCCGGCGCTCGCGGATACTCCACAGCACCTTCTTGCGTTCCGACTCGGACAAGGCGCTGTGCAGACATTCCACCGGCAGATTGCGCGAACGAAGGGCGTCTATCTGGTCTTTCATCAATGCGATCAAAGGGGAGATGACGATGGTGAGACCCTCCCTCATCAGCGCCGGAATCTGGAAGCAGAGAGATTTGCCGGAGCCCGTAGGCAGCACGGCGAGCAGGTCTTCTCCCTTTAATATGGTCTCGATAATTTCTTTCTGAAATGGCAGGAATGCGTTGAAGCCGAAAACATCTTGGAGAAAGCTCTCGGCGGTGGGGGTACGCGGCCTGTTCGCGGCGGGTTTTGTCAAATCCTGATCCATAGGTTTGGCGATACTTCAGGCGGCGACCTCCGTGGCGGCTGTTATGTCAATCGGCAACCCGGCCCCTCATTTTCCTCGTCGGCGCGAAGGACACAACAGATCGATTTCGGATGGAAATGGCCTGGCCGGTCGTCTGATGCGTCCGCGCCGACCCTTTCGCATACCGACCCCGAACTTGCTGAAATCCCTTAGCTTGCCGGATTCGCTCTCGCATAGACACTGGGCAACCGTTGCGAGCTTCCGCGCGAACATCATGTGGCCGCGATGGCGGGGTATGCCGGTCCTATCGGCCGCTTCTTTTGATTGAGCGCGGCGGGTCAGCGTCCGAGGGCTCGGGAGAAGGCTTTTCGTCGCAGCTTTTTATTGGGGGCGAGGATCTTTCCTGAAGATGCTTGCAGTTATGACAGTTCCAGCCCGCAAACACGTCTCTGGTCTTGATGCGCCGGGGCAGTCTGAATTTGGTCTGGTAATCGACGCAGTCGGGAACCCAATATTTTCCCTGCTGGACACGAGACAATGGGCGCGGCTCAATCTCGATGCCGTCCGGGTCGTTGGCCATGCAATAATACCACTTCATGAATTAATACAATTCACCTCCCTTGCTTCGCTCCATGCTACCATATGCGAAGGTGATATTTCAAGGGGAAGCCGACATGGAGTTTCCCCATTTTTCCGTGGGATGGTGTGCGACTGGATTGCCGTGGTCATATCGGATATGCGATCCTTCACTCTCTCCTAAAAAACTAACTTGACATCAGGCTCATTGTCATTCCCGCCCCCACTGTCATTCCCGCGAAGCTTGTCCTTGACCCTGATCGGGGGATCGGGGAGCGGGAATTCATGATCGCGAGTCGGGCGGTACCAGCTAAGGCGCCCGGCTACAATATCGTAATCAATAACAAAAGTGACAGGGCCTCAGAACCGATTCAAACATTGGAGCGATTGATATGTTATAGAAGTAACTTATTGGAGCAACTTGTCTTACAGGATCGCTAGGAAAAGCGTAAGGGCTTCTGTTACTCTTTGGCATTCACATTGCATTCTCCATTTGAAGACCTGACAAGAAACTCCCATAACCTGATTGAAACCGGACTTGAAATATGAGCCTTCGATTAGCTTTGCAACCTCCATCTCTCGGCGCGGAAGTTCACTTTTCCTATTACGTCAAGCGGAAAGACGGGAAGCCTTCGCGGGTGGGTCTCGCTCGGGTTCTCGACATCTCCGAGACCGGTCTATGTATGGAGATGTCCCCGCTTGATTCAGACCTTTTCGCCGAATCGTTCGGGGACAGGCCGGTATTAAACAGGGAAATCGAATTGCAGATATTCTGCCGCTCGCACCCGAGCAATGTTTTTGTCGAGGGTTCCGTGAGATGGTTCAAACAAAAAAGGGAACTGGACCCAAGCAGTTGCTCTTCGAGCGATCTGAGCATCTGCGCGGGCGTCGTTTTTTCGATAGATGACGCCGAGCATAAGAATGAGATCGTTGAGCTGATTCGGCGCTTCAGGCGTGAGACAGTTCTCTGCCGAATTTGCGGGGCCCGCGTGTCCGCCGCCGGCGCGTTCTGCTACGACTGTGGCACAAGGCTCGTTCGCAGGCGTTCGCTTCTCAAAAATGCGCTATTCGATATTCTTGTGCCGGACAGCGATCCGTCGGCCGGCGTGTAACCGCCGACTCCCACCTTTTGTGCCGACATCATCCGGCAGACCGACTCTTCGCATCAACTCAGGAAACACTTTGTGGTAATTCGGCTTCGCGCCCCTTCGCACATCCCACTGTTGATTTTTTGCGGGCGCCCTTTTATAATAGAGCCCGAAGCCTTTGTCGAGGCTTTTTCTTAAACTCCGGGAAGAAATAGAGGAAGGAACAGATGTTACCTGCGACACAACTCAAAGTCGGAATGACAATTTTATACGATGACCATCTGTATCGCGTGGCCGAGCTTATGCATGTCACTCCTGGAAAGGGGCGTGGCAAGATGCAGGTGAAGCTATACAGCCTGAAAAACAACAGCTACTACGAAAAGCGCTTTCGCTCCGACGAGACGATCGAAACCGCGCACGTGGAGTATAAGGAGATGGAATACCTGTACCAGGCCGACGACGCCTACGTTTTCATGGATACAAAGACATACGACCAGGTGGAAATCCCATCGGCCGTCCTGGGGAACGCGATGGATTACCTCTTGCCCAATGCCCGTCTCAAGGTCCAATTGTATGAGAATAATCCTGTCGGCATTGAGCTGCCCATAACCGTCGAGTTGAAGGTTGCGGAAACCGATCCTCCGCTGAAGGGGGCTACCGCCTCGGCCTCACCCAAAAGCGCCAAACTCGAAACGGGAATCATCGTCAAAGTGCCTCAGTTTCTGCAGGTCGGCGACGAGATACGCATAGATACTCGCGACAATTCTTTTGTCGAGCGAGTGAAAAAATAAGGATTCACCCGAGTCCATCGGCGCGTCCGGGCAGCGCGCGCGCCAGCCCCAAATGATAAAACGACCGCATTTCGTCCGGCATAATAATTGCGCTGTATCATAAGACTGGGTCAGATAATGGCAAAGATCATTCCTTTCAAAGGATTTCGATACGACCCTTCACGCATTGAGATCGAAAAAGTCGTGGCGCCACCCTACGATGTCATAGGCGATGAAGACCGCGAACTCCTGCACAAGCGCCATCCGAACAATATTGTGAAGCTTATCAAGGGGATGGATCTATCCGGCGATGGGCCCGAAGAAAACAAGTACACACGTGCGCGCAAGGGCCTCGAGGATTGGATAACAAGTGGTATCCTCGTGCGGGACGAACGGCCCT
>CBFDAY010000062.1:0-11032 GCA_965602895.1 uncultured bacterium | reverse complement strand
CCGTGTTTTCGGGGTCGTTGCCGCCCGCGTCCTCGTCGGAAACCGGCGCCTCCCCGTCGGGGTACACCCCTATCTCCGCCGGGCGACGTCTGAAGATGAGCGCGGCGACCGGAACGAGAATTGCGCTCGTGACGACGGCGTAGACCATGAATGTAGTCTGCCATTGGAGTCTGTCGATAAGCAGACGCGTGAGCGGGACGACAATGAGACCTCCCAGACCTACGCCCATCATCATCGCGCCGGTGGCCTTTCCCCGTTTCTTCTCGAACCAGTCGGAGACCGAATAGCTCGTGGGCATCGTGCCGGTGCACGTCCATCCGACGGCGAGCACGAGGCAGATGAGGTAAAACTGCCACAGCGTCTGCATCTGGCTGAACATCACGAAGGCGGCGCTCATGATGAGAGCGCCTCCAATGATCATTTTTTTCGCGCCGTATCTCGGAAGCAGCAGACCGACAAGAGGGCTCGCGAACCCGCCCAGGACCATGCTGATGGAGATACCCGCCGCCGTCCTCCCCATCCCCCAACCGAACGTATCGCTCAGCTCGACGAAAAACACGGGAAACGAATAGAATCCGATGCCGGCGTTGATAAACAGACATACGAAGCCGGCGGCAACAATGTACCAGCCATAAAATATTCTGCGATTCGCAGCGGAGCCCGCATTCATCGGCGATCTTCCGGGATCAGCGGCCTATTGAATTTCGTTGTAATTGCCATCGCAACTCCGATCTTTCATCTCACGGTTTTTTCCGACCCGCGCGTGAGCATCCATTCGTAGAGGCGCACGGAGAGAATCCGCAGGTTCGCGGGGCCCATGTAGGGGATCTTGTGGTTGACGACGAAAAGGTCGGTGAGTTCGCTGGATTCGCCGGCCATAAGCTCCGAGATTATGCGTCCGGCAGTCTGGCAGAAGGCGACGCCCTCACCGTTGTAGGCGACGCCGTAGAAGATGTTCTTATGCTCTCCCATCACCCCGACCGAGGGGACGAAATCCAGTGTGAACCCCATCGTGCCGCCCCACGCGTGATCTATGCGCAGGCCTTCGAGCTGCGGAAACGTCGTGAACAGGCTCTCTGTGAGGAGTTTAAGCGCAGGCCTGTAGTTGCCGGAACTCAAGCCGTCGTTGGCGAAATACGGGGCCTTTGAGCCTCCGATAACGATGCGGCCGTCTGCCGTGGGACGCGAGTAGTCGAAGAGCACACGCATGTCGGCTATGCCCTGCCGGTTTTGCCAGCCGATCGATTCCCATTGCTCCTTGCTGAGGGGCTCGGTGGCCACCACATAGTTGCAGAGAGGCATGACGCGGTTTTTGAAAAAACCCAGCCTGGGCGAATATCCGTTAAGGCCGAGGACGAGCGTGGGGGCCGCGATTTCGCCCATCTCGGTCTCGATGCGGTGAACCTTGCCCGGCGTCACGCGCATTACAAGCGTCCGCTCCCTGACTTCGACGCCGGCCCGCTCTACAACCGGCTTGATTTCGCGTGCCAGCTTCGCGGGATTTAATACGGCGCCATAGGGGAATTTCATTCCGGCCACGTAGCGCGGCGACTTGATCTCGGCTTCGAGTTCCTTGCCCTGGATCAATGTAGCGTCCAGCCCGAGCGATTTATACGTCTCATAGCTTTCCTCAAGATGTTTTGCCTGTTCCTCGTCCACGGCGGCTTCGAGCATTCCGTTTTCCTCGAAATCGCAGTCGACGCCGTGCTCGGTGACCAGTTCCCTTACCTGCCCGATGCCGTACAAAGTAGCGTCGAAAGCCTTGCGGCCGGCTTCGGGACCAGCCTCTTCGATGAAGCTCCTCAGGCCCGGCACGCCCGCATCGCAGAAGCCGCCGTTGCGACCACTTGCGCCGTAGCCGCAGCAAGCGCCCTCGAGCAAAACTATCTTCTTGTCGGGAAACTTTAGGCTGAGATTAAAGGCCGAAGAAAGCCCGGTGAATCCGCCTCCGATTATGACGATGTCGGCCTTGTGCTTTCCTTTGAGCGGCGCGTTTATCGCCTGGTTCTCCAGGTCGGCCGCCTTGAACCAGAAGTTGTCGAGGAAGTACTCGTAAAGCTGCGGCGGCTTTGCCGGATCGTGCCCTATTCGCGCGAGACCGTGCGAGAGCCCCCACGCGCCCGCCGCGCCGACCGCGGCGCCGCCGATGAATGCGCGCCGGGTTACTTTTTTCCCTCCGCTCGCATCGGTTTCTTTGATATCGGAGTTTTCATTCATTGTCGGCCTCCTTTTCTGTCGTCCAGCCGAAGATCTCCACGCGCGGCGGCGCACCATGCCATTATCGGTTGACCGGCAGCCGGCGCGGTCGTCTCGCTGGAGTCTCGCCAGAGAAATCCCGGTATTCGATCGCCAACGATCGGCCCGAGAGGGGTGGCGCGAGATCGGATACATGATATCATTTAGTCTTCACGGAATCAAAGGCGCGCCAGCCCCCGACCTCGTCGTTTGCGGCCGTGCGCGGGCCTCGGATATAATCTTTACCGCAGAAGGATATCCAAACGCCGTCAGAGAGCTGGAGGAGAAGTGATGTCACAGAAAACGATATGGATAGATCGGATGAGATCGCCACAGATACGCGACGCCATCGAAAACGGTTGTCGAACGGCGCTCATGGCGGTCGGGTCCACGGAACAGCACGGGCCTCATCTTCCGCTGGGGACGGATTCGCTCATCGGCGACAAGCTCGTGGAGCGCGTAGCTGGGCGCCTTGGCAAGACGCTCGTTGCGCCGACGATACGCGTGGGCGCGTCGGAACATCACATGGCGTTTTCGGGCAGCATGACACTGCGGAAAGAGGTGCTCGAAGAGGTCATCGTCGATTGTTGCCGAAGCCTTGCCCGGCACGGGTTCGAGACGATCATCCTCATTCCTACGCACGGCGGAAATGTGACGACTGTCATGAAAGCGGCAGAGCGCCTGACGCGTGAAAGCCTGTCGGCAAGGGTTCTGGCGGACGCGGGCGAGGCCATTTTTGTGACCGCCATGGTAGAGGTCGGCGAAAAATACGGCATCACCCCCGGCGAAGCGGGCGGGCACGCCGGCCACCTTGAGACCTCGATCATGCTGGCCGGCTACCCGGAGTTGGTTGACATGGAAAAGGCCGCCCGCGGCAAGGTCGACCTCGGGTATGACTCGACGGAAAAGCTGCACGAGCTGGGCATGCACCGGCTCTCGCCCGTCGGTATACTGGGTGACGCCACGAAATCGACCGCCGAGGCCGGCAATGATTACATCGAGTACTTGGTCAACGCCATGGCGGAACAGATACGCCGCTCGCTGGCCGAACAAGGTGAATGAGAGGGAGCGGCATTCGCGCCGCCCGTCCGCTAATCGTCGGCGGTCTTTCGGCGGGATGTTTGGCGGGGGCTTTTCGATTTGCGCCCGGTCGGAGTCCCACGCTTACGGGCTTTTGGCTTTGTATTTTTTCTGGCTGTCACGATCAGCATCAGCCCGCGCTCGTGAAACCTTATTCTGTCAAAACCTGACTCGCCGAGAAATTCCCTATACTCCTCCTTATACGGAAGTCGACCCTCCGGATATTTCGCCATCCATCTAAAAGCGGGACGATCGTCGAGCTTGTCACGGTTGATCGTGGAAAACGCCAACATGCCTCCCTCGCGCAGGACGTACGCCATCTCGATAACCGCCCGCCGGGGATGCATGAAATTTGGAATTCCGTTGCAGCAAACGGCCGCATCAAAGGATTCTTCGTCGAAATCAAGAGAGAGTTTTTCCGCATCGACTTTCTGAAATGTGGCGTTGCGGATTTTCAATCGCCTGGCCCTGGTCCAGGCCCTGTGGAGCATCTCGGCCGAGATGTCGACGCCGACGATATCCCCTTTCGGGCCGAGCGCACGGCTCAGGGCAGGCAGGCCCGCGCCGGAGCCACACGCCACATCGAGGACCGACATGCCCGGCTCAAGGCGTGCCAGACTTATGAATTCCTCCTCGAATTCATCGTACGAAAGGTCCCCGAACGCTCCGACGAATCGGATCATTCGCGGCTGGACTGCGTCGTAAAAGCGCGCATAAAAGTCCCACGCGCGTCCAAGGAAAAACGAGCCGTCCATGTATTTTCGATCAAATATCCCCATTGGACAGGTCAGTTATCCTGCAGCATCTCGCAGAAATAATTCACTATCAGCTCGGTGGCTCGTCGCCCCAGCTCGGCGTCAACGATGATTTTGCGTCTCCTCTTGAAATCCTCAAGGGCAACGCGCAAGCCTTCTATTTCCCTGAGCGGATCGAACTCCGCGCCGCCAAACTCGATGAATCCGCCCAGTCCGGCGATCGCCGGCCAGCGCCTGAGGGCCTCGAGCGGGTCCTTTGCCGCGACTTCATTGAGCGCGTCCAATTTGTTGTAATCAAAATGGCCGAGATGCGCTATGAGCGAATACTCGAGGATGTAGGCGTGCTCGCCTCCTTGTGTTGCGATTTCATATACAACATCGAGCGCCTCGAACTCGGGATAAACGAGCGGCTCCGACACACCGGCCTGCAGACAGCTTACGGGAACTCCGACGGCCTCGCTCAGGTCGGCCTCGCGCTCGGGCAATTGGCGGTTGCCGCCGTGTCCTATGATGATCGCTACTTTCTCCGCATCGAAGCTCAGGCGCTCGACGTGCCACTTGACGAAGTCCTTAACCTTTAAGAAGAAATCGTCGAACGGAATGTAATTAGGCGACCAACGCAAGGCGATATCGCCGACCGTGTCGGTGCAATATGGGATGTGCGCGACGTAGGAGGCGCCGATCCGGCGCGTGATCAGATTGCACCAATTCTGGGCCAGCAGGGTGTCGGTGTGGGGCGGCATGGGATAGCCGTGGGCCTCGAAATCGTTGGCCACGCTGAACAGGGCAATTCTGCGTTTTTCAGATGAATAGGGGCCATAATCTTCAAGTTGCTCTCTTCGTATTTTCAGGTCGGTCATTGCCCGTCCCGTCCTTTCATTATATATGCGGGAATTCGTCTCTTCCCCCGTGGCGCCCGTCCCATGCTTCCTAAAGCAGTCCTTCGATGAATTCATTCGCCTCAGAGATCGATCTCTCCAGTTCCTTGAGGAGATCTTCCACGTCTCCTTGCAGCTCTACGGACACGCCTTCGAGCGACCCGATCGCCCGAGCGTTGAGGTTGTGCTTGAGGAACAGCACCTGGTCGTTCAGGCGCGCGAGCACGGGGGGCATTTTGGCCTCCGCCCGTTTCATGGCGTGTATCAGATCCGCACATTTCTCTCGCGTCTGCCACAGAGTCTTTTCGCTGGAACGTCGGAGGCTGGCATCCGAATACTCTTTCAACTCGGCTTCCCATTCGGCAAAGAGGTCCTCAGCGACGCTTTCCACGCCGGCGATTCTATCGCTGACCTCTTCGGCCCGCGCCTCGCTGCGGTCATACTCGGTCTTAAGCCGATCATACTCGCGCTCGAGGTCGCCTCCCTCAAAGTCTATGATCTCGCGAAAGCTGTCGAGCGCCGAGCGGAATTGCTCTCCGGCCTCCTCCTGGCTGTCGCGGGCCTCTTCGACCTGATCCACGAGAATATCGCGCTTATGAACGCCGAAGGCTTCCATCGTTTTGTAATATGTAGTGGCGCACGATAGGAGGGTGAAGGCCGACAGCGCCAACACCGGCACGATCAGAAAGTCCAGGTATTTTGCAATTTTTCCATCCATATTCATCAACCCTTCCTGGTCCAACTTCCGTTTCCGACCTGAAGACTCCGCGCAACTATGCCGGGCCTTTCCCCTTCTTTTCTTTACCCTCGAGAATCGCCATGCCCAACTCAAACACCTTGTTGAAGGGTTCCTCCCTGTCTTCCCTGAGACGGAGGGTTATCGACTCGGTCGGGCACGCGCCGGCGCAAAGCCCGCACCCCAGGCATTTTTCCCTGTCCACGACGGCGACATCTTGAACCGCAATCGCGCCGACCGGACAGCGCTCGATGCAGGCTTCGCAAGCCGTGCACGACTCCTCGTCTATGACAGCCTCAAAGAGGGCGTTCATGTACTTCTGCTTGGCGTGTCCCCTATGTGTTATCCCCTTCATGGACGCACAGCAGCAAGGGCAGCAGTTGCATATGTTGGAAAGGTGCTTCGAGTTGGCGCCGGCATGAACCAGGCCCGACTCGTCGGCTTCCTGGATTATCCTTATGGCTTCCTCGGCCGAGATCTCGCGCCCCATGCCGTTCTCGATGTAATACTCGGCGGCAACACCGAAACTAAGGCACGATTCGATCGGGTGATCGCACCCATTACCGAGAAGCCGCGCCTCCTTGCGGCACACGCACTCGGCGACGGCGATTTTCCTTGCCGCTTTGACGCTCTCTTTGAGCTTGTGAAACGGAAGAAGCGCCGTGTCCGCCTCAATGCTCTCTTCAACGGGGACTACCTTGAATCCGGGAACGTTGCTTGCGCCCATCTCGTCGATGTAGGCGGTGTCATAATATTCCTTGAAGAGGGCCGCGAGCCGTTTGTCGATTATCTTTACGGAATACTCGTATAGCCCGACCATGAAGGGCGCCGCGTTGTAGAGGGTCTTGCCCCGCCGCTTGACACGAAAGATAAGCCCCTTCCTGGACATGGATTCCAGCTTTTCCTCCAGCCCCTCTTCGCCCAATCCGGCGCGCTCGGCTATCTGAGAGGCGTCTTCAGGCAAAGGCGTCAGCTTCGCCGCAAGCCGGGCTTCCTCTTCCGTGAAGAGCCGTTTCAGAATCTCGATCTCAACGCCCGACTCCGTTTTGGGAAAACCCAGGGGAAATTGATCCAGAAACTTTTGCAGCTCGATGTATGCCTCATCAGACATCTTTCAATACCTCCTTACGCGTTTTCAGACGGTCGCTATTTGTATGTTCCTTCGCGAACCATCTTGGCGGGCTTGAATATCTCCTTGTTGTATTTCCCGGCCAGTCCTTCCAGCCGCTTTGCGAGGTCGGCGGGATCGACATTTTTCGCCACGCTCATGGGCCCGATCGGATTGCCGCTCGAGTTGGTCAGCGCCAAGTCGCCCGCGCCTATTACTGCGATGGTTTTGATGTCATCGATGTTCATTGCGGCCTCCTTTCATGGCGAGCGCTCTTCCGCCGCGCCGTCCCCGAGTATACATCATCATAATCATGATTGACAAACGGCCCTGATGGGAAGCCGGGCGCGCGGTATTGCAATTGTGCACGGCCATCCATTATGCTTGTTAGACTGCCGGCGCCTGCGCCTGATGCGTCTGCGGAGATCGAAATCACGCTGTCCGCTTCCATGTCTCAATGTAAGCGCCGGAACACTGGCATTCGGTTATGACAAGACCACTCATATAAGGAGGACAAAATCCATGGCTATGGTTTCGGGCGGAGTTCTGGCCGCGAGGATGCTAAAAGCTGAAGGCGTGGAATACATATTCAGTCTTGTGGGAGGGCACATATATGCGCTGTACGACGCATGCGTGGACGCCGGGATAAAGATCATCGACGTGCGTCACGAAGAGGCCGCGGCGCACATGGCGGAAGGATATGCCCTTGCGACCGGCAAGCCCGGGGTCTGCGTGGTCACCGCCGGGCCGGGCTTCACCAACATGATTACGGGCACGGCCAACGCCGCCGTCGCCAACAGCCCGATCATCTGCCTGTCCGGTCACAGCTCTATCGGCGAGTTTGACACGGGAGCGCTGCAGGACCTCAACCAGATCGACATAATAAGGCCGCTCACCAAGATGGCGCGCGCCATCTACCAGACCGAGCGCATACCCGAATACATGGCGATGGCGTTTCGCCATTCGCTTGCCGGTCGTCCGGGCCCTGTCTACCTCGAGATCCCGATGGATGTCTTTTATAACCAGGTGGATGAATCCACCGTGGAAATGCCCAGCGACTATCGTACAACAGCAAGGCCCGCCGGAGACCCGGACGAGGTCGAAAAGGCAATATCGTTGCTCAACGCCGCCGAAAGGCCGGTGATTGTGGCCGGCAGCGGGGCGTGGTGGGCGCAGGCACATGAGGAGCTCCGGGCTTTCGTCGAGAAATCCGGCATTCCGGTCTTCACCCGCAACAACGGCCGGGGCGTGATATCGGACAGGCACCCCCTCTGCTTCGGCGCGTCCGCGCTATCGGGATTGTTCAAGGCCGACGTGGCATTGGTCGTGGGAACCCAGTTCAACTACACATTGGCGTCCGGCAAATTTCCACCCGAGTTGAAGATTATCAGGGTCGATATCGACGCGTCTGTGATCGGGCGCAATCGAGGCGTGGATGTCGGCATAGTAGGCGACGCGAAGAACGTGATCCGGCAGCTGATCGAAGCCGTCGAGCCGGGGTCGCACGACGAATGGCTCGCCACGCTACGCAAATCGAAGGCAAGGCGCGAGGAGCGTCACAGGCCCTTCATGGAATCCGACAAGGTCCCGATTCACCCGCTGAGGGTATGCGCCGAGCTGGGAAATATTATCGATGAGGACACGATCGTATGCGTCGACGGCGGCGACATAGCCGTATTCGGCAGCATGACCCTGCCGACCTATGCGCCGGGACAGCACCTTGCGAACGGAGCATCGAGCTTCGGCTGCCTCGGCGTCGGAATCCCCTTCGCCATCGCGGCCAAGCTCGCGAGGCCGGAGAAGAAGGTCATCGTACTTTGCGGCGACGGAAGCTTCGGACTCAACGCCATGGAATTCGACACCGCCCTCAGGCACGACCTCCCGATCGTCTGTGTGATCAGTAACGACGGCTGTTGGGGCATGATCAAACACGGGCTGGAGGACACCTACGGAGCCGACCGCATGGTAGGCTGCGATCTTCCGACGAGAAACTATGAGAAAGTGGTGGAGGCGCTCGGGGGACACGGCGAGTGCGTGACGCAGCCTTCGGAAATCGCTCCGGCTATCGAGCGGGCCCTGAAGTCGGGCAAGCCCGCCTGCGTGAACGTGCTCACCGACCCGGCGGTCAGCCCGCGAAAACTATAGACGACATCAATGCGGGACGGGTCGAGCCGGAAAAACGGACCAGCAGAGGTGGGGGAAATGGGCTTTCTTGTGATAGATTATGGTGACTATTTATGCCGATGAGATATCTCGATCAGACTCCAATCGTAGGAATCATCCGTGACGCCGAGACCGAGGTCGCGGAACATGCGGCGGCGGCAGCCGTGGCCGGCGGGCTCAGGACTCTCGAGATTACGCTGAATCGGCCCGAGGCCTTTGACCAAATCGCACGGATCAAGGACCGTTACGCCGGTGAGATCGAACTCGGAGCGGGCACGGTATTGGACAAGGAATCGGCGCGGCGGGCGATAGAGGCGGGCGCCGAGTTTGTCGTGACTCCGGCCCTTGTGCCCGAGGTGATCGAATATTGCATAAGTCGCTCCGTGCCGGTCTTCCCGGGCGCCCTCAGTCCGACGGAAGTGCTGGCGGCGCACCGGGCGGGGGCGACGATGGTAAAAGTGTTCCCGGCCGGAAGCCTCGGACCCGGCTATATCAAAAGCCTGAAAGGGCCCTTCCCGGACATACCTCTTATGCCCACCGGCGGTGTGACGGCAGAAAGCGTTGGCGACTATTTTCGGGCGGGAGCGGCGGCAGTAGGCGTCGGCGGAGAGATTTTCAGGCGGGAGTGGTTGACGCGCGGCGATTGGAGCGCGATCGAAGAGGCGGCGGCCGCATATGTGCGGGCACTGGAGGAATCGCGATGAAGTTTGATATGACCACGTTCGGCGAGACAATGATCCGCATCTCCGTGCGTCCCGGCCAGACCTTCGCCAACAGCACCGAAGCCGACATCCACGTCGGCGGCGCCGAATCCAACGCTGCAGTGACGCTTTCCCGGCTGGGAATGAAAACCGCCTGGATTTCCCGCCTCACCGACAACTGGCTCGGGCGGCGAATAGAGGCCGACATTTCCAGACACGGGGTCAACACGAGCGGCATTATCTGGACAAATGCCGACCGGGTGGGCACATACTTCATCGAGTTCGCCACGCCGCCACGCGCGACCACGGCCCTCTATGACCGACGGCGGTCGGCCGCGTCGAAGCTGAAGCCGAAAGACCTCGACTGGGACTTTCTGCTAAACACACGCATCCTTCATTTAACAGGAATCACTCCCGCGCTGTCTCCGAGCTGCCGGCGCGCGGTTGTCGAGGCTATGAAAAGGGCCAAGGCGAAGGGAATCCCAGTCTCGTTCGACGTCAACTACCGCAGCAAGCTCTGGAAGCCCGGGGCAGCGGCAAAGGTTATCGCGCCTTTACTCCGAGACTGCACAATTGCAATCATGACCCGGGAAGATGCCGCCACATTGTTCAAAATCGAAGGCGATCCGGAAAAGACGGTCGCTGAGATTCGGAAACAGTTGGGCCCCGAGATTGCCGTGTTGACAATGGGCGGCGAGGGCGGCGTCGTGTGGAACGGCAAGACCCTGCTGCGCGAGCGCGGATACCCTCTCCGCGAGGTCATCGACCGTGTGGGCGCCGGCGACGCTTTCTCGGCCGGACTAATCTTCGGCTACCTTAAAAAGGATCTCATGCTGGGGCTCAAATACGGCATTGCCACGAGCGCAATGAAGCTGGGCATGCGCGGCGACCTTTTCTGGTCGGACCAGGCCGAAGTCGATCAAGTGATCCGCAGCCGCGGCGGCGACGTTCAGCGATAGCCTCGGTGGATTTGCACGGCTCGATTCTAGTCATGCCTTCAGACGACGAATATCGGAATCCAAGATAATACCTGATAAGGTCATTCCTGCAGTCATTTGCTCTTATTGCAGGTACCCGAGAGCTTTGAGGGTATTGGCAATCTCCTCTCGCGAGCTCGCTGATTGCATTTTGCTTTGTTGGGTCTGTTCCTTCAATGAGTCTTTAATAAGGAGCGACTCCTCTAATGTTTGCTCCAGTATATTATGATATTCCCTGGCCAGTTCCTTTTTCTGATAATATATGTTGCTCTTCTCTTCGGGATCTTTCGTCAGATCAAAAAAAGCGTATCTGGGAATGTTGGCGAAGTAAGCTTTTTCCCCCGGATTCTCTGTATAGACATATTTGTATCCATTCATTCTCACCGCTTTTTGCTCCGG
>CBFDAY010000061.1:0-11042 GCA_965602895.1 uncultured bacterium | reverse complement strand
GCCGCGCGAGCCCGGAGCGGCAGAGCCGCTTTGACAACTCACGCCCGATGCCTTATAATGTAGTTAATTCGCTGCAACAAGAGCGAGTTTTCATGTTATCAGAGACGCCGGCGCAGCGGGAGCGCGCGGAGAGAATTTTATGTGTGGAATAGTGGGTTATGTCGGAACGAAACGCGCAATTCCGATAATTGCAGAGGGGCTGAAACGGCTCGAGTATCGCGGCTACGACTCAGCGGGGATCGCCGTTTCGCGCGACTCGGCACTCCACGCGATCAAGGAAGTCGGCAAGCTCCGGGTCCTCACATCCCTCCTGGAAAAAGACCCTCCAGCCGGCATGACCGGCATAGGGCACACGCGATGGGCCACGCACGGGGAGCCTTCCCGCGTGAACGCCCATCCCCATCACGACTGCACACGCTCGCTCATGCTCGTCCACAACGGCATAATTGAGAACTACCTGGAACTCAGGCAAGAGCTGATCGACAAGGGGCATAAATTCGTCTCGGAAACCGATACCGAAGTGGTCGCCCACCTTATCGAGGAGAACTATTCCGGCGATCTTCTGCAGGCGATGCTGGGCGCGATGAGAAGGCTCAAGGGAGCCTACGCGCTTGCCGCGCTTGCCGCACAAGAGCCCCATACAATTGTCGCGGCAAGGTGCGGGAGCCCCCTCGTTGTCGGCCTCGGTGAGAGCTACAATCTCGTGGCTTCCGACCCCTCGGCGATTCTCGCCCACACGCGCCGGATCGTCTATCTCGACGACAATCAGGCCGTAAAGTTGCAGCCTGACGGTGTCATCACCTGTGACATCGGCGGCGCCGAGTTCGCTCCCGACGTCAAGGAAATAACGCTGAGCCTGGCGGATATCGAAAAAGGCGAGCATCCGCACTTCATGATAAAGGAAATATTCGAACAGCCCACCCTGATCGGCGACGTGCTCGCTCGCCGAATATCTCCGACCTCGGGCGAAATCGATTTCGTCGAGGCGCGGCTCGATGAGCTCGGCCTCGAAGACGTCGAGAGAATCACCATGATCTCTTGCGGCACCGCATACCATGCCAGCATGGTCGGGAAATACTACATGGAGAATCTCGCCCGCCTGCTGGTTGACGCCGACGTCGCCAGCGAGTTCCGCTACCGCAACCCCATCGTCGATGAAAAGACGCTGGTCATAGCGATCTCGCAGTCCGGAGAGACGGCGGACACGCTCGCCGGAGTGAAGGAAGCCCGCCGCAAGGGCGCGAAAGTGCTCTCGTTGATTAATGTCGAGGGCAGCAGCATCGACCGCGAGTCGGATTCCCGCCTCTACGTTCACGCGGGGCCGGAAATAGCAGTCGCCTCGACCAAGGCGTATACGGCGCAACTACTGTCGCTGCTGCTTTTTTCGCTGTATCTGGGGAAAAAGCGAGGAACCCTCGACGCGGAAATGTACGCGGAATTGACAAGCGAGCTGAGGCTGATACCCGAGAAAATGCAATGGATTCTTGACAATCACGAGACCGTCAAGACCTGCTCGAAAAAATTCAGCAAAGCCTCCAACGTACTGTACCTGGGGCGGAACTACAATTATCCGAATGCGCTCGAAGGCGCCCTGAAGCTGAAAGAACTGTCATACATCCACGCCGAAGGATGCGGCGCCGGAGAGATGAAGCACGGTCCGATAGCCCTTATCGACGACAAGTTTCCCGTGATCTGCCTCGCGCCGGCTGGCAGCGTGTACGAGAAAATGCTCGGCAACATCCAGGAAATAAAGGCGAGGCACGGCGTTCTGATCGCCGTGGCGACAGAAGGCGATGAGGAGATCCTCAAACAGTGCGATCATGTGATCTACATCCCCAGGACACACGAGATGCTTAGCCCCCTCCTGACCGTCGTTCCGCTGCAATTGCTGGCATACTACATGACGACCATCAAGGGATTGGACGTCGATCAACCGAGAAACCTCGCAAAGAGCGTTACAGTCGAGTAGAGAAAAGAGAGATTGAGCAATGGCCTTGTATCTGGTTACGGGCGGCGCCGGCTTCATCGGATCGCATATAGTCAAGACCCTGATCGCCCGGGGCGAACAGGTGAGGGTGATCGATAATTTCCTGAGCGGTTCGCGCGACAACCTGCGCGACGTGATCGACAGCATTGAGCTTGTCGAGGGCGACATCCGCGACGCCGAATCGATGCACAGAGTAATGGACGGCGTCAAATACTGCTTGCACCAGGCGGCGCTCCCCTCGGTGCCGCGCTCGATCGAGGATCCGGTCATGAGCAATGAGATAAACGTGGACGGCACGCTGAACGCCCTGCTGGCCGCGAAGGAAGCGGGAGTCGAAAGGTTCGTGTACGCCTCGTCCTCCTCGGTATACGGCAACTCGCCGGTGCTCCCAAAGCACGAAGAAATGCCCACGCATCCACTCTCACCGTACGCCATTTGCAAGCTGGCGGGAGAGCTGTACACCATTGTGTTCCATTCGATTTACGGCTTGCCGACAGTGTGCCTGAGGTACTTCAATGTTTTCGGGCCGGGACAGAGGCCCGATTCGCCATATGCGGCCGTCGTGCCGATATTCACCTCCCTGATGCTGGAGGACAGGCCCGCCACCGTGCACGGCGACGGCGAGCAGACCCGCGATTTTTGCTACGTCGACAACGTGGTTTCCGCAAATCTGCTCGCGTGCTCGGCGCCTGCCGAGGAGGTGTCGGGAAAAGTTCTCAATATCGCGTGCGAAGAGCGCTACACGATAAATGAACTCGTCGGGAGACTGAACGCGCTGCTTGGAAAGAAAATCGAGCCTGTGCACACCCCATCGAGGGACGGCGACGTCCGGGATTCAATGGCCGACATCGGACTCGCCAGGCGCCATCTCGGCTATGAGCCTCAGGTAAGATTCGACGAGGGCCTTAGTCGCACCGTAAAGTGGTCTCAAAAAACCCGACCGGACGCCGACGCCTGAGCCTCACTCTTCCACCCGCCCGCTTCCCTTTATGCCGCGCACTTCCTGGAGAAAATCCCAGTAATATGCATCCGGGCTGAGATCGTATGCCTTTGCCGCCCATTGCTTGGCCGCAAGCGTGTTGCGCAGAACAAGATTCGTGACGGCCAGCTCGTATGCGGCCAGCGCGGAGGTTGGCTCGGCGGCAAACGCGACGCTGAAGTTGCCCAGGGCGACCGCATCTTCGCCTTTCTCAGCCAGGATTCGACCGAGCGCCATGTTTGCCCCGAAATGCTCCGGATCCTTTTCGAGTGTCTTTCGCAGAAGATCTGCGGCAACGGCCTTTTCGCCGCTGAGACGCATCATCAGCGCTCCGCTATACAGCGCGTCGGACGAATCTCTCTGATTAAGGCGGAGCGCCATCTCGCGCACAGCCCTTGCCTCTTCGAAAAGCTCTTTCTTCCGACGCGCGATTTGCAAGGATGAGGCGGCCTCATCCAGACCTCGCCCGAACCGAAGAGCGCGCTCGTAGGATTCTATCGCGTCGTCGAAGCGACCCGCACGCTCGCATGAGCGTGCGAGTTTCATGTGAATCATGAGGTCGAAAGCGTTTTCGGACAATGCGTCCTTGTAGCTGCGAATGGAGTTGTCCGTCTCGCCCATCATGGCATAAGCGTCGCCCATGCCCGCAAGCGCGGCGGCGGCATAGTAGTCCGATATCTTTAACATGCCGACGGCCCTCGCCGCATTGTCGTCGGCGGGTGGGCCGGACGCCGGGAACCGTCCTTCGGATTTCTCGCGCGTAAGCTCAAGCGCCCTAGCGTACTCGGCCAGCGCGTGGCCCGGCTGCCCGTTTTTCATGAGCGAATTCGCCATCCCAACGTGGACGCGTTCGCTACGGGGCGCGAACCTTACCATGGCGGAGAAGAAAGTGAGATCGTCGCGCCAAAGCATGTTTCGCCGAATTGTCTGGGCGCAAAAGAGGACAACGATCAGCGCCGACGCCATCAGAACCGCCATCTCGCGCCCGCCTCTCTCTTTGCGAGCCTGGCTTGCCGCAAGGCCGTCGATTCCGCGCCCAAAAATAGCCGCAAGGCCGATCGAAGGAAGATATAGAAAATGAGGTGGCGTGAAGAACTCCGGCCCGGGGTGAAACAGGAAGAAATAGGAATAGGGCGCCATGCAGGCAAAGAACCACAATGTAAAGAAGGCGACCATGGGAAATCTCTTCGAACAAAATACCGCCGATGCAAGCGCAGCAAGCGCGCCAGCCGCGCAGGCTACGGCCACGGGCGCCACGGGCGACTGCGCCATGAGTGTAAATGTCTCGAATCCCAGGCCATGCGGAAGAAACATCAGCAGGACATATTTTACCGCAACCATCGCGGCCGTCACGATCCTGCGGCCGAGTTCGACATGATCTGCATTGAAGTGAATGGATGCGGGCACGATGCTTGAGCGCCACAGAAAATAGACGAGCGCGATAAGGCAAAATGGCAGGATCGCCCTGAGTCTTCTACGCTCAGCCTTTTCCGGCCGGGTCAGTTCATATGCCATGAGAACCAGCGGGAGCGCAAACGCGTTTTCTTTGGACAACAGGGCCGACGCGAATGCGAGACAGGCGCCGGAGTACAACGCAAAGGCCTTGACCGATTTTTCTCTTCGGGCGCCCAGATAGCAATAAATGCTCGCCAGGAAGAAAACCGCGCACAGCGGATCGGACCGGCCGGAGACACCTGCAACGGAGTCGGCAAGCGCGGGATGGACGGCGAAGATGGCGGCCGCCGCAAAGGATGCTCTTATTCCCAGCTTCAGCCGTTCGAGGAGCAGAAAGACAAGCGCCGAGGCGGCGGCATGCAACGCGATGTTGGACAGATGCCACCCGCACGACTTAAGGCCCCACATGGAATAGTCGGCCAGGTACGACAGGAGCACCATCGGACGATAATAGTCATACATGACCGGTCCGATGGTGGGGCGGCCTACCGAAAAGAAAGGACGCGTGAAGTAAAATCCGACGTATTTCGGGTCTCGTATTGCGGCGTTGTTTTCAATCATGGAGACGTCGTCGAATACAAACCCGTTGGAAAGGGTATTGGCGAAAACCATGAAGACGAGGGCCACAAGAACCAGCAGATATATTCGCTTTCGGAGCCGGGCGGCGGCAGGATTATCTTGTAGCGGCGGGCGGTCCTTTCGCAACTTGCACTCCTTGAACCCTGCTTTTCGGCTTTCAGAAGAAACTCTTCAGACCGTCGAAATATCTATCCGTGGCACCGCGGTTTGCATCGACCACGCGTTCTGCCGCTTCCCCTATGGCCCGCGCCTCGACGGGGTTCTCCAGCAGCTTCAGTGTGGCGGAATAGAGTTCTTGCTCGTCGTCGACGCAAACCGCCGCGCCCTCGGACAGAAACGCCTCCTTCACATCCTCGAAATGATGCATGAACGGCCCGAATATGACCGGCCTGCCCATCGCGGCGGGTTCGATGATGTTGTGGCCGCCGATTTTGACAAGGCTTCCGCCGACAAAGCTGACCGACGCCAGGGCATAGATGCGCGCCAGTTCGCCAATCGTGTCCAGAAGAATGACCGAATCCGGAGCGCTCCCGGCATTGGGGCGGCTTCTTCTCTGCGCCTGGAATCCCGCGCTTTGAATCATCGCTTCCACGCCGTCGAACCTCTCGGGGTGGCGCGGGGCAAGCACCAGCCGCGCGCGCGGCGTCTTCGCCAGAATCTTGCGATAGATATTGAGGACCGCTGTTTCCTCGCCGTCGTGAGTGCTGCCGGCGACGATTATGGGGCACCCTTCCTCGATCATCAGCTCATTGCGCAGCCCCTCGAGATATTTCCGTGAAGGCATCGAGGGGGCCGCGTCGAACTTGACGTTTCCGCAGACTTCGACGACTTCGGGTCTTGCCCCGAGGGCGATAATTCTCTCGGCGTCTCTTTGCGATTGCATTCCCGCGTAGCTGATGCGGGACAGGACATGCTTGAAAATCTTCGGGACAAGCCTGTAATAGCGGAAGGATTTTTCGGAGATCCTGCCGTTGACGATAGACACGGGGATCTTAAGTGAATCGGCGGCCCTCATGAAATTGGGCCAGATCTCGGTTTCAAACAGCACTATCGCACGCGGTTTCACACGTGCGAGCGTCCTCCTTACTATGGGCCCGAAATCAAGAGGGAAATAGGCCGTCGCCATCCTTGTTCCCGCAAGCCGTTCGGCGGCGCGAAAGCCGGTCTCGGTCGTAGATGTGAGGAAAACCGGTCGCTCGCCGCCGGCATTGATCCTGCCAACGAGCGGAGCAACGGATCTTACTTCTCCAAGCGAAACGGCCTGTATCCAGACGGAGCCGGGATGAATTTCCGCCGCATCCAACCCCGACCGCAACGAAAGCCTCTGCCGGATGCCCGTGCGAAAGGCCGGCGTGCCTATCATCTTCAGGAGCGCATATGGAGCGAAGAGGCCTGCGAACAGCGCGCCCGAAGTGATCTCGTAGGCCAGGAACGCCGCCGAGGCGGGCAGGGATTCTGGAGGATTGTCGCTCACCGATTGGAGACTCCCGGCGCCGCTCAAGCAAAACACCCCCTGTCCACTGGGAGGCAGGGGGCGTTCAGTTATATCTCAGCACTTGTTACTTCAGTCTTGTGTAGGCAACACCCTGTGGATCCAGTATATTGACTGTTATGAAAATCAGCAGATTTCGCCTGTCGAATACCTCGGTCTCATTTTCGAAGAGGCGACCTACGAGTGGAATATCTTTCAGGAACGGAATCCCCGTTATCTGGTAGGACGTCGTATCCGAGATAAGTCCGCCTATGACTATTGTGTCGCCATCGCTGACAACCACATTTGTGAACAGAGATTGCCTGGCAACCTGTGGTCTTGTTATCGTGTTAACGATCACATTGTCCTCGTTAACCGATTCTATCTCAAATACGTCGGTCGCTATAATCTTGGATATATCGGGAGAGAGAAACAGGCGGATGGTGTCGTCGGGCTGGATCTGGGGTGTGATTGAAAGACTGACCCCGTCCGTTACGTCCGTGAATTCCTGATCGACACTCGATGTGGTTACAGGATCCGACCCCTCGACTGTGACGATGTTGGTTTCTATTGTAATGTCGCTTCTGAAAGATCGCGTAACAACATCTTGTATCACGGCCGGCTTGTTATGAAGGCTAACCAGGCGCGGCGCTGATATGGTCCGGGTGTTCTTCAGCTCGGAAAGCATGTTTATCGTCGCTTCCAAGAAATCCCCATCATCCTTTGTAAACCGAAACAGGATGTCACCGCCAAGGCCTACAAAATCTGTGGCAATATCGTCGCCGATGCTTGAATCCAGCGAGAAGTCGATTACCGCGTTATCACCACCGGACGTCTCAAGTGTGGCGTCCTCGCCCGTACCGCCAATATCCAGGTCGATCCCTACTTTCTCGGCCTCAACAATGCTGTAGGTAATAAATTTGGCTTCGACCGCGACCTGACGCGGCTCGGTGTCGAGGTGATCCAAGAATACTTCGAGTGTCTCGAGGTTGCTGGGGGTGTTTCGCGCGATCAGCGTATTGGTGTGAGGATCGAAATCAATCAATGACAGGATCTGGCGGTCGCTCGAGTCGACCCAAAGCTGTCGGGGTGATTCGAAAAGCCTTATCTGGTCCGTCCCCGTCTCCATCCCGCCCTCGAGTTTGTCTTTGGCGACTCTTCTTACCGTCCGCTTCTGCTCAGTTTTTGACTGATCCACAACGGTGGGAACGTAAGTCCTCAAGATGTTTACCAGCTTCGGAACCGACATGGACTCATAATCGCCATCCAGTTCCATTGTCTTCTTGCCGGTAACTTCTTTTAGGCCGCTCAACACAGACTTCCCGCCGGTAAGATCCAACTTTTTGCCACCCGCGCCGAGGCTGACGGTTGTTCCACCCTTTGGTCCTTCGAGCTTCGGCAGGGATATGCGACTCGTATCTTTTAGGTGATAAAACCGAGTCTCAAGCTGTTCGAAGGAGGAGCCTCGCAAGACATCGGGGGTGGAAATGTATATGAAATCGCGTTCGATTAAAAACCCGAGGCCATGTTGCCTGAACATGCCGTTGAGGGCGGACTCCAGAGGAAGCTCGCTCACGTGGATGGTGATGAATATTTCGTTCCGATCCACTTCGTTGCCGTAACAGTCCTCCTCCACTCCAAATTTTTCGAATACTTCCTCATCAATGAGTATGTTGATTCCCGTGATAGACGTCAAAAACCTCAGGACATCACGCAATGGTTCACACTCAAATTCAAAAGCTACGGGCTGGGAAAGTTCTTTGAGGATAGCCTCCCGAGTGCCGAACTCCCTGTATTTACGCGGTTTGGGCTTTTCCGAGATATCCTTCCATTTGATTCCGTCGGGGGCAGTTCCTTCCGGCAGCAATCCCTGTTTATCAACGAACTCACTTATTTGCATGAACTGTTTATCTCTCGTGGCGCCCAACCGTGCCATTTCCCTCTCATGTCTGGCCTGTTGCGCTTCGGCCAGCAGATCATCAAGCACGGTGCTCGCGGGGACTATTTCGCTGGCCTCTTCCCATATCGCTATGGCTTCATCGATATCGCCGGCAAAAAATTCGTCGTGGCCTTTTTCTATAAGCATATCCACTTTGGCGCGTTTCCCGGCATCGATAAGGGAGTGAGCAAGTCTGTTTTCGGGGTCAATTTGGAGAACTTCCCGCCACTCGGCGATCGCCTCGTCGAATTTCTCGGCGTCGTAATATTCAGTTCCTTTTGTGAGGTGGTAGTTGAGGCGGTCTTTTTCAATGGAAGCGACGTCGGGCACGGCCGAGCGCTCGGCGATCTCCCTGTTGGCTTTGATGATACCCTCTTTCGCCTCCGCTGAAGAAGGATCTAGGAGAAGGGCTCTATTGAACTGGGCAATCGCCTCCCTGTACCTGCCATTGTCGAGGTGCTGCTGACCTATGCTTATGTAACTCTGGTATTCCGCAGCTTTTTCCTCGGGCAAAGATGATTCTGCCAGCGCAGAAACAGGCAAAATGCCCATGAGAGTAATCAAGAACCCGATTAAAACCCACAATCCCGCTTTCGAAATCCGCCTAGGCAAGGTGTTTTCCATAGCCGAAAAGCCTCCTCCAATCCCAGATCGCCAATCCTTATAGATAACGCGCGTCTCACTCTTCTTTGCAAAATTCTTTTTCGTCTCCTCCGCTTCCTGATCCGCGCCTGACTATGGTCAAACATTTTCGCACTCCATCTATTCTCCTGATTTCATATTCGCCGAAACGCTCACCCTCTTGGACAAACCTCCTCCGATCGTCAACCTCGATGATCGCAATATAGCTTCCGGAGCGAGTTGGATCGAAAATACTCTTGACTTTGATCTCCGCCCACTCGCCGCCTTGCTCACCGCCTTGCTTGGATCCGGCCCCTTCAATTCCCGATTCCGCAAAAACATCCCTCTTTTTCACAAATTGGAGTGTTTTCTCCAAAGGGTACTGATTGGCAACCCCTGTAACCTTATAAGTCTTGGGCTTGCGCGCAGACACTGCCCCTTCGCCACCATTGGCACCCGAGGAATTGCCGTCCGAGGTTCCATCCGAGCCGCCATTTTTTCCTGCCTTCCATTGATAGGCCGCCACTCCGGCAAAAGCGACAATCATCACCCCCAATATTACTTTTTCCTTGTGCTCATATACAAGCTTTATAAATGCAAGAATTGCGCTCAATATTATTTTGTCCTTCTTGATGCCGGCAGAAGCGATTATCCATTTCTTAAATCATTTCCAGAACTGATACCATTTCTTATCCTGCCCTCGCGCGATCTCCTTCTCTGCCGACTTTTTCATCGCCGCGGCAAGGCCCATAAATCCCCCCATAGGGCCTGTTTTTTTTCTTTCTCCCCCGGTGCCGACGCTGGCGGCGCCCATCTTTATTTGCTTTTCAGACTCGCTCTTGTAAACCAGGACAGTGTTTATTCGTGCTTTAACCTTAAGCATCCGACCTCCGGCGCGACCGCCACCTGCCGATACAAGGTTCATATTCTCCACAAAATAATAGCCGTCCACTTCCCGCAGGTTATACATAAACGCCATCAGGCTTTGGGCGTTCATCTTCATATCCAACTCATAGCTCAAAACGTTCCCGGTTCCTGAACGGCGCTTTTTGCCTGCGTCGTAATTCTCAATACCGAGTTCGCTGAAAACGATGGTATGGCCTTCGGACCGGGTCCTTGCCATTGCTTCTATTATGCCTCGAAGCCCTCCCGCCCGGTTCATGCAATAAGCGGCCTCGGCGGCATTGTCGAGATCGCTGTACAGCTCGATATCCGGCGGTGCAATTCGGGCGCTCTTGAGTTCTTTCCTAAGATTCTCCTCCGCAATCTTCATCACTTCTTCTATGTAATCGCGATAAAGCTCTATCTGAATTTCCGGATCCGGATCCTTGAGGTCATTTGGGAGGTCTTGGGTTTCGACGCCGAGCTTTTTTACTTTCTCGAGCGCCTGACTCGTCTTTTCCAGGCCCTCAAGTTCTTTACGCAGCGTCATGAGTTCGACCTTCGGGTCGCTCTGATTTGAAAAGGCTTTTTCCAATTGATCCAGTCTTTTCTTGCGCTCTGTTATCTCTTTACCGGCTTCCACCCATTCTCTTATGCGGGGTATTCCGTATCGATTGAGCAAGAATCCGACCAGGCCGAGGGCAACCACAATGCTCAAGATATTTACTACAAGCTTTCTATTGAGTTTTAGGGCCACGCCTTATCTCCATCGTCCTCAATGCGTATCAAGCATCCTTTTGTTCGGAATCGTCCTGTTCTTGTGTGGCCTCCCCCTCTTTGTGCTCCTGTATTTCCAGGAATCGCTCTAAAGTGGGCAAGCCCACCAGATTCAGGGTAAAGATGAGCCCGGCGCTTGTTTCTTCTTGTTCTTTCACATTGACTGCCCTGCAGTACTTTTCGAGATTCAACCTGAGATTGGAAAGCTGTCTGAGGCCTTCGACTTTGGTTTCGCTCTTGATCGTCCCGTCGATCGTGACACTATTGTTCGCCGCAAATTCTATGGTATTGATCCACGCTTTGCTGCTAAGAGAATCCGCAAGCAAGGCAAGCGGCGCGACAACGCCTACGG
>CBFDAY010000060.1:0-11091 GCA_965602895.1 uncultured bacterium | reverse complement strand
GCGGGAGACCATCACCGTGGCGATGGTGTGTCCGCTGGACGAGCAAGGGAGGATCAGGCTGGAAGAAGCCACGGGAATGAGGGCAAAGCCGGTATTATGCTCGCGCAGTGCGGTCCACAAGGCGCTTGACGAATATTACCGGAAGAGGCCGGAAGAGATCAAGTTTGTGTCCGGGAAGCAAGCGGATGTCTCCATCGGGGAGGCCTTTTTGAAATTGCATAATGTGGCGGAACTCGTGGAAACAGTAGAGAACCTGCCCACGCTGCCGGATATCCTGGGCGTGATTTCGTCTATCGTCGACGATCCAGAATCCACCGCCGACGATCTTGCCAATGTGATCTCCAGCGATTCCGCGTTATCGAGCAGGTTGCTCAAGCTCGCCAATTCGGCTGCCTTCGGATTCTCAAGAAGGGTCTCGAGCATCAAGCATGCCATCGCGCTTTTGGGCTTCAGGCAGACACAGGCCCTGGCGCTATCCGCGTGTGTTTTCGACAAACTGGGGTCCGATGTGAAGTTCGACTTGAGGGCGCATTGGAATCATTCCTTTGCTTGCGCGACTCTCGCGAAATTGATCGGCTCCGCCGTGAAGACCGAGTGGAATGAGACGGCTTTTCTTGCCGGATTGTTTCACGACATGGGTAAGCTGGCAATCGCGATGAACATGCGCGGGGAACAGGAGCGGATCGAGGCGATCTGTTTATCCGACAACATGGCGGCGATCGAGGCTGAGGAAGCGGTGCTTGGGATAAATCACGCGGAGACGGGCTATCTTTTGGCAGATCATTGGCTGCTGCCTCCGGCAATGGCCAACGCGATCCGCTTTCATCATTCGCCCGGACAGGAGCCCGAACCGAAAGGGCTCGCCGACGTTGTTTTCCTGGCCGACGCCTATTGCAAGGATGACGTCCCTCAGCAAGGGAAAAGAACGCCTTTTGATGACAATCTGCAGGAGGCTCTCGAAATACTGGGTCTGGACGAAGGCTCCTTTCTCAACATCGTGAATGCCTATGGCAATCTGGCGTCCGAGATCAAGGTTTTCTGATGAATAGTGCGAGAAGCCATGAGCGCCCCTTCCTTGGATTCATTGCCCCGCACCGCTGATATCCTACGACAGGACAATCCGATTGAGTCATTTCGCCTGTTAAACTCACAATTCGGGACATCGGGCAACCCACCTTCCTGACAGCCGCGGCTTCGAGCCGGAATCCGCGCTGCAAGACAACACGGAAAAAGCGGAGGACGCCATTGCGTTTCGGCTTCCTCGGCGCGGTCATGGCGATTGCGGGAACGGCCTAATCCTCGAACAGCGCTTTTATGAACTCGTCGGGGTGGAAGGGCTTGAGGTCGTCGATACCCTCGCCGACGCCGATGTATTTGACCGGAATGCCGAACTCTTGGTGAATCGCGATGACAATGCCGCCTTTGGCCGTGCCATCGAGCTTGGTGAGCACGATGCCGGTGACCCCCAGCGCCTCCGTGAACAGCCGCGCCTGCGAGAGGGCGTTCTGGCCGGTTGTGGCGTCGAGCACCATAAGCACATCGTGCGGCGCCGTGGGATCGAGCTTGCCGAGCACGCGCCTTATCTTTTTGAGTTCTTCCATCAGGTTTGTCTTGGTGTGGAGGCGGCCGGCGGTGTCGATTATCAGGTTGTCGCACTTGCGTGAGATCGAGGCCGAGAGCGCGTCGTAAGCTACGGCCGCCGGGTCGGCGCCCGACTTGTGCTTGACGATATCGGCCCCGGCGCGTTCGGCCCAAATCTCGAGTTGTTCGATTGCGGCGGCGCGGAAGGTGTCGGACGCCGCAACAAGCACTTTCTTTTTTTCGAGGCCGTGCAGGTGCGCGAGCTTGCCGATGGTTGTCGTTTTGCCGACGCCGTTGACGCCTATCACCAGCGTCACGTACGGGCCGGCGTGCGTCCCGGATTCGGGCCCGGCGCCGGGAGGACTCGACATCAGCGCGATCAGTTCCTCTTCGAGCACCGAGTAAAGCTGAGCGGCCTCGGTAAGCTTGTCGCTCTTTACGCGTTCGCGCATCTTGTCGATGAGTTTGGTTGTGGTCTGCATTCCCATGTCAGCCTGTATCAGCGTGGCCTCCAGTTCCTCGAACACGTCCTCGTCTATCTTTCCCCGGCGCAGCAGATCCCGAACGCGCGAGGTGAATCCAGCGCGCGTCTTGCCGAGTCTTTCGCGAAGCCTTGCTATGACTCCCTTTCGGTTCTTCTCATTCATATTCGACTCGCTTCTTATCGTGAGTATTTTCGGAAAAGGGCAAGAAAAATGGCGGGACCGAATCGGAATCTGCCCCGCAGGGTGCAGCGACATTACATTATACCATCAAGTGGGGTGGCGCTCAAGTGATTGCGGCGGGACCGCTCTGTTCCGTGGCGGATTCGATGAACTCGAAGGCCGTATCGTGTCTGAGCTTGACCGAAACGATCTGGCTCACGCCTCGCTGTTCCATCGTTACGCCGTAGAGCACGTCGGCAAGCTCCATAGTCTTCTTATTGTGCGTAATGATGATGAACTGGACTTCCTCGGAAAACATCTCGACGAGCCTGATGAAACGGAGGATGTTGCTGTCGTCCAGCGGCGCGTCCACCTCGTCAAGCACGCAGAACGGGCTCGGCTTCGTCCTGAAAATGGCGAAGAGGAGCGAGATCGCCGTGAGGGCCTTTTCGCCCCCGGACAACAGCGATATGGTCTGCGCTTTTTTGCCGGGCGGATGCACGCTTATCTCGATGCCGCTTTCGAGCGGATTGGTGGGATCGACAAGATAAATGTTTGCGCGGCCACCGCCGAACAGGTGACGGAAAATATCGCGGAAATGCGAGCGCACCTCCTCGAAGGTCTCCATGAACATTGTCTGGGTGATATTGTTTATCTTCTTGATGATCCCCAGGAGCGTTTCTTTCGCCTTTCTCAGGTCGGTCTCCTGCTGAATGAGCAGGTCGTATCGCTGCTGGAGTTCCTCGAACTCTTCTATCGCGATCAGGTTCACCGACCCCATCGACTCGATTTTGCCTCGCAGTCTCCGGGCCTCTTCATCCGCCGCCTCCGGATCGAAATCGTCCTCGATCGTGATTTCCTGGGCTATTTCCGACATTGAAAGACGATAGTCCGCCAATGTTTTTTCCTTGAGGAATGAGATCTTCTCCTCGGTCTGCGCGAGCGCGATTTCCGCATGATGGTGTTTCTCGCCCAGATCCTGCATGCGGGCGCGCGAGTGTTTGAGGTTTTCCTCGATCGCGCTGGTTTTCTCCGAGAGCTGACGCTTTTGCTCTTCGAGCTTTTCGAGTTCCGCATCCAGGGTCTGCTTGCATTCGAAGATTTCCTGTATCCCCTTGCGGCAGACCTCGATTTCGCGGGCAAAGCCCTCCTTTGCCTGGGCTCCTTCGGCGATCCCGCGCTGCTTTTCCGAAATGCGGCGATTCGCCTCGCGCGTCTCGGCTTCGATCCGGGCGATCTCGTGCTTGAAGGTCTCGCAGGCAAGCTGCAGGGAAGATACGCTGACTTTGAAGTCGGTCAGCTCGCCGGCCAGGCCGTCCTTTCGCCGTCTGAAATCGTTCCACCGCAGGCTTGTATCTTTTAGCTTCTCTTGCGTTTCGGCCTCTATTTTGGCGATGTGTTCGATCTGCTGAAGGAGTTCACGGCGCTGTTTCGTCAATTCCTGGTTCTCGCGGATGGCGAGCGCCTCTTCGCGGCTTAGTACGTCGTGCTCTTCTTCTTCGCGCGTTTTGTTGTTGTCGAGTTGCTGCAGGTCGCGCTCGACCCTGGCCAGTTCGACCTCGTGCGAACCTATGGCCGAATGCAGTTTCTGAACGAGTGCGCGCGAACGCTCTATCTCCTGCTTGATGTTTTCGATGTTTGCGTTTTCCGTCTCGGCGGCGGCTGTCATCTTTTCGACGGAACCCCCCAGTTCATCGATCTCATTTTTTCTGCCCAGCAGCCCGCGTCCCCGGCCGGTGTCGGCCGTTGTGATCGCGCCGATCGAAGACACTTTCTCCCCTCGAAGGGTGACGATATCGTGGCGAGGATTCATCGAGGAGGCATGCGAGAGCGCCGCTTCGAGCGAATCGACGACGAGCGTCGATCCCAGGAGCGCCCGGGCTATCGGCCGCAGACGCTCGTCACACCTAATCATGTCGACAGCCGCGCCGAGCGCGCTGTCGGAGAGCGAGGGAAGCGCCAAGCCGTGCCCGTTGGTCTCGAAGCCGGATAGCGGGATGAAGCTTGCACGTCCCCTGCGGCCGGTCTCGAGGAGGTCCGCGCAACGGCGGGCCGTTTCAATGTCCTCGACGACTATATGCTGAAGTCTGTGGCCGAGCGCGGCCTCGACGGCCGCCTCGTGCTCCTGGATGGTGCGGATAAGGTCGGCTACGGTGCCAAGGACGCCGGCGTCCTTGAGCCCGCCTTCGCGCTTTGCGAGCATCACCGCCCTGACGCCGTCTTCGTATCCTTCGAACTTGTCACGCAGTTCCTCGAGCGAGGCGAGCTTCGAGCGGGCGGCGCTCAACGAGTCGCGGATCGAGTCGCGCTTTTTTATGGAGGAATCCAACTCGGATTCCTTGGCGGCAAGGGTCTCTTTCACCGAGCTTAATTCCGATCTGAGCGAGGCCAGGGCGGCGCGGAGGGAGTCAATCATTCTCCTGGTCTCGCCCAGTCGGATTTTATGTCGGGTTACGTTTTGCTCCACCTGCGCTTTGCGTTCGGAAAGCTTCGCCACGCGCTTGGCGAGCATCTGAAGGTTGGTCTCAATTCCACTTAGTTCGTTCTGGTGTTTGACTTTCCTGTTGAGATTCTCGAGCGAGTCCGAGCGCAGGCGCTCGATTTCGCTTTCGCATTCGTCCAATTCTTTTGAAATATCCGCCAGTTGGGTCTCTTTTTCAATGAGTTCCCGCTGTGCATGCGACGCTTTTTCGAGCGCCTCGCGCTCTTTTTCGTTCGTGTCGCGGTGCTGCGCGTGCAATGCCTCGAGCGAGCGCTTGATCTCGTCTATCTCATCCGTATCGCGTCTTTCCCGCGATTCAATGGCCGAGATCTTTTCGCGCAGCAGGGCTATCTGGCTTTCCTTCTTTTCGATTTCGGATTGGCAGTCCCGCGACCGGTCGCGGGATTGCGACACCGTCTTCTCGGTTTCGAGCAGGTCGAGGCGGGTCTTTTCGAGGTAGCTTTCCTCGCTTGAGAGGTTCGCCGTGATTTGCTCCAGCTGGTCGCCGAGGTCCTTTGCTCGGGCCGAAAGCTCGGTATGCTCGGCGCTCTGCTCGCGATATTTGAGCAGGGCCAGCCTCAGGTCGAGAGAGCGCAGCTCGTCTCGGAACCGTCTGTATCTTTGCGCGGCGCTGGCCTGTCGCCGGAGCGAGTTTATCCGCCGCCGGACTTCGATGACCGTATCCTGCAGCCGCAAGAGGTTAGTGTCGGCGCGCTCCATCTTTCTGATGGCCGCGTCCTTGCGGCTCTTGTATTTGATGATTCCCGCCGCGTCCTCGAATATGTAGCGCCGCTCTTCGGGTTTTGAACTCAGCACGAGGTCGATTCGGCCCTGCTCGATGAGTGAGTACGAGTCGGCGCCGACACCGGTTCCCATGAACATCTCGACAATGTCTTTTCTACGGCAGGGAAGCTTGTTTATACAGTACTCGCTATCGCCCGAGCGAAAGTACCGGCGAGTGACGCTCACTTCGGAATAGTCGATATCCAGCTTGCCGTCGGAGTTGTCGAGCAGAAGCGTAACTTCCGCCATACCAAGCGGATTCCGGTCGTCGCTTCCGCTGAAGATGATGTCTTCCATGTGCTGCCCGCGCAGCACTCGCATCTTTTGCTCTCCAAAGACCCAGCGGATCGCGTCGGCGATGTTGCTCTTTCCGCAGCCGTTCGGACCCACAATCGCCGAAACGCCTTTTTCCAGATTTAGGGTGGTTTTTCGGGCGAACGACTTGAACCCGAATAATTCGAGCTGCTTAAAATACATGTATCAAGTCTCCGCGATGATGTGGTTGGCGCCGCATATCAGCTATATGAATTGCAGTGATATAATCTGGCGATAGTGTACACGCTTGCGGGCCATTTGTCAAGGGGAAAATACCATATCTTGTGAGATAACCAGCCAAATGGCCCACATTTTGTGTTAATTCCTTTGATTTTTTCGCCGGGATGGATGTTCGCAAGCCGCGACCGGACAGTCGGATAGCCGGGTATTGCGTCACCAAGCACGCCGTGGTAGGGCTATCAAGCTCGCTTCGGGCCGAGGCGGTCGCGTTCGGAGTCAAAGTGAGCGTGGTCTGCCTGGGATTCGTGCAAACGGGCATATTCGAAGCGGCGACGGTGCTCAATGCCCGGCGCGAAGACATGATCGCAAAAGCCGAGCCTTTGAGCATGAATGTGAATCAGGCAGCGCGGAAAATCCTTCGAGGCGTCGAGCGCAACAAGCAGATCATCAACTTCCCATTTTCCGCTCGCCTCATCTGGTGGCTCCACCGGCTGCATCCATCCATTCCAGCCCTCTTGATGAGAAAAGGCATTAAGGATTTCCGCGCTATCCGGATAGAGGATTGAGGGCAGGCGGAGAAAGCGAAAAAACAAGGCTGCCGGAGTGAGACCGGCAGCCTTGATGATTTGGTCAAGCCTATTGTTTACGTTGCCGCAACCTCTGCGGGCTCGATTTTCTCGACGCGGACGGCGCAGACCTTGTACTCGGGGATTTTGGCGACCGGGTCGAGCGCGGGGTTTGTGAGCGCATTGGTCGGGCTCTCGGCGAAGTGGAACGTCATCGAGATGGTTCCCGGCGCCGAGACCTCCGTAACCTTCGCCCTGGCGGTGACTTTGCCGCGGCGAGAGACCACCCGCACAACCTCGCCGTCGGCGATGCTTAGCGCGTCTGCGTCGCTTTGGTTCATCTCGACGAGTTCCTCTTTCCTGAGTATGTTGAGGCCGTCGGATTTGCGTGTCATCGTGCCGGTGTGGTAATGGTACAGGCTGCGCTCGGTCGTGAGCACCAGGGGATACTCGTCGTCCGGATTCTCGGCCGGAGGCCGGTATTCGAGGGGCGAGAATTTGCCCTTGCCCCGGCTGAACTTTTCGCCGTGGAGGAGCGGTGTGCCCGGATGCTCATGCGTCGGACACGGCCATTGCAGCCCGCCGTCTTCCAGCCGGTCGTAGGTGATGCCGCCATACTGCGGCGTGAGTGATGCGAGTTCGTCGAAAACCTCGCAGGCGGACTCGAAGGCAAAGCCTTTGGCGCCCATGCGCTCGGCGATGTCGCATATGATTTGCCAGTCGGGCCGTGAATCGCCGATCGGCTCGATGGCTTTCCGGATGCGCTGCACGCGGCGCTCGGTGTTTGTGAAAGTGCCATCCTTTTCGGCAAACGAGGTCGCCGGAAGCACTACGTCGGCGAGCTGCGCCGTCTCGTTCAGGAAGATGTCCTGGACTATCAGGAAATCGAGCGACTCGAACGCGTCGCGGACGTGGTTGATATCGGGGTCCGACAACATCGGGTTCTCGCCCATGATGTACATCGCGCGCACCTTGCCGTCGATGGCCGCATTGAGCATTTCAATGACGGTCAGCCCCGGCTCGGGCGGGATTTGGGTCTTCCACGCGTTTGCGAATTTCTCGCGAATGACTTCGTCTTTGACCTGCTGGTAACCCGGCAGCACGCCGGGCAATGCCCCCATGTCGCAAGCTCCCTGCACGTTGTTTTGCCCGCGCAGCGGGTTGACGCCGGTCGACGGCTTTCCTATGTTGCCGGTGAGCATCGCCAGGTTGGCGGTCGCCAGCACGTTATCGGTCCCGTGGGTGTGCTGCGTGATGCCCATCGCGTAAAGGATGGTCGAGGGTGTATTTGTTGCGTATACTCGGGCGGCCTCGGCTATCTTGTCGCGAGGCACGCCGGTAATTTTCTCCACCGAATCGAGGTCGAAGGCTTCGAGCGATTCTTTGAATGCGTCGAAGTTCTCGCATCTCTCTTCGATGAATGAGGAATCCAGCAAGTCCTCATCGACGATGACGCGCATCATGCCCATAAGCAGCGCAACGTCGGAGCCGGGGCGCTGCCGCAGCCAGATGTCGGCGAAGCGGCACAGGTCGATCTTGCGCGGATTGGCGACGATGATCTTGGCGCCTCTCCTTTTCGCCTTCTTGACCTCGATCCCGATCACCGGATGGCTTGTCGTCGTGTTGCTGCCGATGGAGAAGATGCACTCGGCCGAGATGATTTCGTTGATGGAGTTGGTCATGGCGCCGCTTCCGAATGATGTGACCAGACCGGCCACGGTGGGGGAGTGTCAGAGACGGGCGCAGTGATCAATATTATTTGTGCCCATCACCCCCCTCACGAATTTCTGGAACAGGTAGTTCTCCTCGGTGGTGCATCTTGCGGATGATAGCGCGGCAAACTGGTCGCCCTTGAGGTCCTCCAGCCTTTCCGCGATGGTGTCGAGCGCTTCTTCCCATGACGTCTCGACGAATTCGCCGTTTTTCTTTATAAGGGGCATGCGCAGGCGGTCGGAATGATTGATGAAAGCGTGACCGAATCGCCCCTTGACGCAGGTGTTACCCTTGTTAGATGGGTTGTCGAAGTCTCCCCTGGCGTCGACGACAACACCGCCGCGAACGCCGAGATAAATTCCGCAGCCCACCCCGCAGTACGGGCAAATGGTCTTGACTTCGCGGTCGGGCTTGAGGCTGTTCTTCGAGACGAGCGCTCCGACCGGGCAGCTCGCGATACACAGGCCGCACGATACGCAGGTAGTGTCAAGCAGCGAGTCGCTCTCGCCGGTCGTGGTCACGCGATAATTCAGGCTGATGGCGCCTGCGCTCTGCACTTCCTGGCAGATGCGGACGCAGAGGCCGCAGGCGATGCATTTGTTGGGATCTCGCTCAACGAACGGATGCGAGAGGTCTCGCGGATAGAGGCGGAGCCCTTCGGTGACGACCATCGAGTCGACGTCATATTCGGTTGCGAAATCGCGCAGGCGGCAGTCGTGTCCGGCCTTGCAGCCACACTCGATGCATCGTTCGGCCTGGCGTTTGGCCACCTCTTCGGGATAGCCGAGCTCGGCCTCAATGAAGCTTGTTCGCCTTTCTTCGGGCGATAGCGCCGGCATCCTCTCGCGGGGCACGCGTTCGAAGCGGGCGAAGTCCGCCTCGTCGACATCTTCGAGCTTTTTCCCCTTGCTGATGTCGAACGGGGCCTCCGCCTCGGCGAGGTCTTCGCCGCGCATGTATCGATCGATTGCGACGGCGGCCTTTCTCCCCGCCGCTATCGCCTCGACCGCCGTGGCCGCGCCTGTTACGCAGTCGCCGCCGGAGAAGACGCCCTTCATGCCGGTCAGCATCGTGTCGCCCTTGACGACGATGTTGCCCCACTTCGTCTCGATATCGGATAATTCCTCGATGGGGGACAACTCCGGCTTCTGTCCTATGGCGGCGATGATCGCGCTGATCTCCAGCGTGAATTCCGAGCCCTCGATCGGCACGGGCCGGCGACGCCCGCTCTCGTCGGGCTCTCCCAGTTCCATCTTGACACATTCGACCGAGCCGGCCTTGCCGTTTTCTCCATATATTTTGACGGGCGCGGCAAGGAAGTGGAGTTTGATGCCCTCTTCCTCGGCTTCGTCGACTTCCCAGTCGGTGGCCGGCATCTCGGCCCGCGATCGCCGGTAGACGATGGTGACCTCTTCGGTCCCGAGCCTGAGCGCGGTGCGAGCGGCGTCGATGGCCGTGTTGCCGCCGCCGATGACGACGACTTTCTTGCCCAGCTCCATCGGCTTGCCCGTGACGACGGACCTTAGGAAATCCGTGCCTGGCAACACGCCTTCAAGGTCTTCGCCCTCGACCCTCATGGTCGAACTCTTATGCGCGCCGATGCCGAGAAACACCGCGTCGAAACCTTCGGAGAAAAGGCTCTCTATCGTGAAATCCTTGCCCAGCGCCGTGCCGGTTTTGAGTTCCACGCCCATGCGCAGGATCGATTCGACTTCCTCATCGAGCACGTCCTGCGGCAGTCGGTAATCGGGTATGCCGTAGCGCAGCATGCCGCCCGACTTGGGCAGCGCCTCGAAGATCGTAACCGAATGGCCTTCTTCGGCAAGGTAATAAGCGGCGGAGAGTCCCGCCGGACCCGAGCCGACAACGGCCACCTTGAATCCGCTGGGGGACTTGATCTCCGGGATGTAGTCTTCCGAATGGTCGGCGGCATACCGTTTGAGGGCGCAAATGGGCAGCGGGTCGTCCACGATGTTGCGGCGGCACGCCGTCTCGCACGGGTGAGGGCAGACGCGCCCTATAATACCGGGCAGCGGAAGACGTTCCTTGATCAGATGGACCGCTTCGGTATATGCTCCCCTGGCGATGAGCGCCAGGTAGCCCTGGATGTCGATGCCGGCGGGACAAGCGATCTGGCACGGAGCGACACAATCGCCGTGATGTTCGGCGAGCATTGTCTCCAGGGTCTTCTTGCGAGTTGAGATGACCAGGTCGCTGTCTGTCCGGATAACCATGCCGTCCGCGACGCGCGTGTTGCACGACGTGACCAGCCCGTGCTCTTCCAGCTCGACGACGCACATCCGGCATGAGCCGTCCGGCTCCAGTTGCTCATCGTCGCAAAACGTAGGGATGGCGATTCCGTTTTCCTTGCACACTTCGAGGATTGTCTGCTCGGTGGCTACCGGAATCTCCTGTCCGTCCAGTGTTATCCTGACTAATGACATAACTCCTCCTCTTGCAATTCCAAATCGAGATATTCTCCCTTTACGGGAGGCAGAAGGTCTTTTGGAAATACCCGCATGCGCGAAGGTCGGCAACCGAATCTAAGCGGGGTGTTCCGCCTTCGCCGCCGCGCCATCTTCCTGCATTGAATCTTATTATACAATGCGCGACGTTGGCATTGCAAGGATGAATGGAAGAGGAGTTTCCCCATTTTTTCCTGAGATACCAAGCGATGAGATTGCCGCGGTCGTTTGGATCTTCGATCCTTCACTCCCTCCCTCGCAATGACAAAACACGTGGGTGCTCCCACGCTGTCAGGCATAACTGCGGCGCATCCAATTGTCATTGCGAGGAACGAGGGGTCGCAGACCCGAGAGTCGCAGAC
>CBFDAY010000059.1:0-11098 GCA_965602895.1 uncultured bacterium | reverse complement strand
GGGGCTCGGGTTCGCCGAGGCGCTCCGATCGATATTGAGGCAGGACCCCGATGTAATAATGGTGGGCGAAATACGCGACGCCGAGACGGCCGAGATAGCCCTTCGGGCCGCAATGACCGGCCACCTCGTGTTGAGCACTCTCCACACAAACGACGCCCCCTCGGCCGTAACGCGCCTGGACAACCTGGGAATGCCTCCCTTCCTCATAAGCTCAACAATTCTCTACGTGCTGGCGCAACGCCTGATAAGAAGGCTCTGCAATCATTGCGTGGTCGAGTACGAGCCGTCACCGCACGAAGTCGAAAAAATCGAGCCGATTCTGCCCGAGGCGAGCAGCCTCGTGTGGAGGAAAGGCGAGGGATGCAAAAAGTGCGATCAGCGAGGCTTCACCGGACGCCTCGCCGTGGGTGAACTCCTCGTTATCAATAATGAGATCAGAAACGCCATCGAGATGCGCGAGCCCGAATCGGTCATCCAGAGGCTGGCCGTCCTGAATGGAATGAAACCGCTGCTGAGCGACTTCGTCGAAAAGGCCGCCATCGGAATGACGGCGCTGTCCGAGATCTGGAACGTCGTCATCGGCGAGGAATCCTCAAACGGAATATGCCCAAACTGCAGCGCTCGCGTCGAGCATACCTTCATGGCGTGCCCGGCGTGCGGGTTCGCGCTTAAGGACAAATGCCCCGAATGCGAGTGGACGCTGGAGAAAACCTGGCGCTTCTGCCCCAACTGCCGGCGGGAGCGTGAGCTGGCCTGTGGAACGATCGGCGAAACCCATCTAATGCTGCATGCAAACGAAGAGTGATCGCATGATAATGTCGTTCCCCCAATTTACCGACGCTTGATTGGGCCCTTAGCCGCAGTCTTTGCAACTTCCCCTCGCCATATCCGCGTCTATGCTTGACTTCGCATGCCGAAACAAAATAGAATCGTCCATCCGATGACCTCCGATCTATATGCATGCCGAGCAGAAAGGAGCCTCCATTGAACCGGTCCGCCAGAATCACACCCGCAAAAATGCTTGTCCTCGGGATTGGCTGGCTGGGGGTGCAGTTCTTCTGGGGATTCCACACGGCCTCGATGCCGCTTTTCCTTAATAACCTGGTTGACTCGAAGTTCCAGATATCTATCGTGCTCAGCCTTGCCGGCTTGGCCGGGTGTATTATGCCCCCAATCGCCGGATACTTCAGCGATCGCACATCCGGCAGGTTTGGCAGACGCAGGCCCTACATATTCTTCGGATTTCTGGGTGTTCTGCTATGTCTGTTTCTCCTGCCATTGAGGTCGGCGTTCATAACGGTGGCCATTATATCGGGGGCGATGTATTTCTGCCTGCGAGTTGCCGAGACCCCCTACCTCTCGCTGCTGCCCGACATCACGCCGCCCGAACAGCGCGGCACCGTCAGCGGCGCAATGAACCTGGTGGGAAGCATAGGGCTGATCTCTTACTTCGTGATAGGGTCAAAAGTCTGGGAGCACAACCCCGCGAACGCATTCTACATGGTGGCGCTTGTTTCATTCGGCGCCGTCCTTTTTACGATCTCCATGATAAAAGAGCCCGACGCCCCGCAGGAAAACACGGCCGCTGCGGCCGGGGGCAAGGGTCCGTTGCAATACCTGAAGAGTATCGCCGAAGAAACAAGCGCAATGAGACTTTTCATAGCGCAGTTCTTCTGGTGGCTGGGTTTCTGGATAGTTACTTCATTCGTTGTCTTGTTCGTTGTGGAAGAATTGAAGGCGACCGAGGCGCAGTCCTTTTACGTGCTGGCCGTGTTCTCGATCGTGTCGACGCTCTTCGTGCTTCCGCTTGGCATGTTGGGCGACCGGTTCGGACGAAAAGGGCTGCTGTCGATCATGATTGCGATGTGGGGAGTTTCCGAGATCGCCGTCGGCCTCTCGCAGAACCTCACCCAGGCATTGTGGCTCGTGGGATTTACCGCCATCCCGTTCGCGGCCATCATGGGCGTGGGGCTCGCCTATCTGCTCGACCTCATTCCTCCCGACCGCACGGCCGAATTCGTCGGCTTCAGCATTATCAGCGTGGCCGCCGCGCAGATTGTCGGGCCGTTGGTCGGAGGCATACTGATCGACACGCTCGGCTACCGGTCCATCTTCCCCACGGCGGCGGCGTTCATGTTTCTCGGTCTTATCCTGCTTCAGTTCGTCAAGCCTCGCGTGCAACCGAAAGCCGCAGCCGGGAGCCGGGATTCCTGACAAATCTTCTGTTGCCTCGGCCCGCGACGGCGCTACCTTCCGCCAAAATCCTTTCTCGCCTGCGGCCTTTCAGCCATCGGACGAGAGGTAGCGGCCGTATTCATGCATCTTCGCAAGAACCCTCGCCGCCCGATTCGGCGATGGATAAACGATTATCCCCTTCTTGCGGAAGGCCAGGATGGCATCGTTGTGGTCGCGGTCGGCGCCATACGCGTTCTCAGAGGCAAGGATGACGGGCTTGGAGTGCTCCGCGATTACGTCCATGATGAAGTTCATGCCCCGCATGTCCGAGGCGAGCATATCGTCGGCGATGCGCTCGCCGGTCTCGCCGAGGCCCGGCGTGTTCTTGAAAACCGAAGCCACGCCGGCCCCGTAGCCGAACCCGAGCGCTATCACGGCGTCCAGCGCGGGAGATTTTGCCAGAGTTTCGATCGCCTTGAAAAACGCCCCGCGACTGATTCCGCCGACGAGGTCCACCGGGTTTTGCCTGTTCCACCAGGGCGGCAGCCGCTTGTCCAGCGCCTCGAGCGTCTCATCCGGCAGCGGCGCGACATCCAGCCCCGCCGCTATACACGCGTCGGCCGTCAGAACGCCCCATCCCCCGCCGTTGGCGGCTATCCCGATGCGGTTGCCCCGTGGGAGAGGCTGCGCCACGAACGCCGTGGCGATGTCGAACATCTCTTCGATGCTCGTCGTCCGAATGATGCCGCACTGCCTGCACAGACCCTCGAAAACACCGTCGGAACCCGAAAGGGCGCCCGTGTGCGATTCTGCGGCCTTGGCGCCGACGGCGGTGCGCCCGGCCTTTATCAAAATCAGCGGTTTTTGTCGCGTGAGCCGTCTCGCAGCCTCGAAAAAGCGTCTCCCGTCGGCCACACCCTCGATATAGCCGACGACGACCTTCGTCTGCTCGTCATCGGCAAAATACTCAAGGTAATCGGCGCTTTTCAGGACCGACTCATTGCCGGTGCTAACGAAACGGCTGATGCCGATGTCATGCTTCTCGCACACCCGCTGTATCGAGCCGCCTATATTGCCGCTTTGGGAAAAAATGGCGATGTGACCCGGCGGCGGGAAATTAGGCTGCATGGTGCAGTAGAGACTCATCGGCTCGGTGCTCGCGATGCCCGCGCAATTCGGCCCCACAACCGCCGTGCCCGCCTCGCGCGCCGTCTCGTAGAGCGACCGCTGCAACGCCTTGCCGCGCTCGCCCAGCTCCCCGAAGCCCGCCGTGACCACAACACAGGCCGGGACGCCCTTTTTTCCGCATTCGCGCAGGGCATCAACTGCCGCCTCGGGCGGAATCAGGATAAAAGCGAGGTCGACCTCCTCGGGCACTTCGAGAATGGAGGGATAGATTTTGAGACCCAGCAGCTCCCCGCCCGTTGGATTTATCGGATAGCACTTTCCCTTGTAGCCGCCGTGGACGAGATGAAGCGTAAAATTAAAGCCCCACTTGGCGACGTTGGTCGACGCCCCGATTATGGCCACCGAGCGGGGCTTGAAAGCGCATCCAATCTCTTGTCTCGAGCCATCACTGCTCCTTGAACATGTCCATGCACACAACATCCAAGCATCCCTCGGCTGGATTGTAGAGGATTTCGAGACGGTTTTCAAGAGCGGGCGCTCCTGTTTCGCTCCGCGCGCTCATAGCAAACAGCGATTATAGCTGACAGAATTTAAGTAAAGACCCTTGAAATGCAGTCTCTGTTACACGCTTGATGCGGCACTGAACCAGGAGGTGCGACAATGACCAATACGGAAAGAACAAGAAGCCCGCACATGAAACTGCAGGAATTCGTGGAGTGCTTTCTCGGGACCGACCACAAGAAAGAGCTGGAAACCTTTTCTTCTCCCCGCCTCACCGGACCGATCCGCGAAGAGGTGGCGGATGAGGCTCTGCGCTATCTCGCCGTCTTGCTGCTCTACGGGATCGATGAAAGAGCGGGAGATATTTCCATCATCCGGAAAAGACCCGACGCGGCGGTCTGCAGGATGTCGGGCGACAAGTTCTACGACGTGCCCGCGCCAAGAGAGGAGATTGTCGTAAGCTTGTTCGATGAACTCGAAGAGATGGCCGGCATGGGCGAGACAAAGAGGGTCGGCAAGCTCATCGTCGGTATTGGGAACGATGAAATCGAGCTGAATATCTCTTCCACGGTCACCGACGAGGGCGAAGAAAAAATCATGATTCAACTCCCTCGCCTCGCTTGACTCTGTTCCCTTTACTATGATATAGTTTTGGCCCAGCGGTTAAGGGGAAGCGTGGCTTCGACTTCCTTAATATGTCTCCCTGCCTTTTGTTGCGACTATTGAAGTGGACTGAAGGTGTGTCCCGGTGGAGACTCCATGGTTTCGCGCCATATTGCCCCGGCGCGAAAATACGGGCGGACAATGGACGCTAGGCGGCGTTGTAGGAAAGGGAGGAGCAAATGGCCGACTTGAAAGAACTCGCATCTGCCTTGGAACGGGGCGATGCGCCCACCGTAGAAAAGCTTACCCAACAGGCGCTGGACGAAGGCGTTGGCCCAAAGGAAATCCTTGACGGCGCGCTTATTGCGGGCATGCAGGTTGTGGGCAAACGATTCAAAGACAATGAGATATACGTGCCCGAGGTTCTCATTGCCGCCCGCGCGATGACGTGCGGCATGAAGGTGCTCGAGCCACAGCTCGTCAAGGCAGGCGTCAAACCCGTCGGAACCATCGCGATGGGCACCGTCAGGGGCGATCTCCACGACATCGGCAAGAACCTGGTGGGCATGATGATGCGCGGCAACGGCTTCAAGGTGATTGACCTCGGCATCGACGTCACGCCGGAGCAATTCGTCGAAACCGCGAAGCAGGAAGGTGTGGACCTCATCGGAATGTCGGCCCTGTTGACCACAACTATGCCCTCGATGAAAGCCACGATCGAAGGACTTCAAAAGGAAGGTCTCCTCGATAAAGTAAAAGTAATGATCGGCGGAGCGCCGGTCACACAGCGCTATGCGGACGAGATCGGGGCCGACGGCTACGCGCCCGACGCGGGCTCGGCCGTTGACAAGGCCAAGACGCTCATCGGCCTCTAAAACAGTCGATTCGTTTTCCACAAGGCATATCCAGGCAATAATGGGGCAGACACTTCGGGTCTGCCCCTAATGGTTTGAGCCATGACTCCAAGAGAGCGCGTACAGACCACGGTCGCCCACAAGGAGCCCGACAGGGTCCCCGTGTTCGAGCTTACCATCAACTCGTCGGTGGCCTCCGAAATAATGGGACGCGAGATGTACGTGGGCTACGGCGGCTGGCTGGTCGGCAAGGTCTTTTCCGAATGGATGATGGAAGGACGCTCGATCGAGCTGGCGATAAAGATCTTCCAGGATTCAATCGAGCTGTACTCCCACCTCGATCTCGACATATTTCCGCTGCCCACGCTCCCGCTCGGAAATGAAACCGTCGAGCCCGCCGGCGAAAACAAATGGAAGTACACCGACCCGGACACCGGCCTGTGGCGCATTGTCGCTTACCAGCCGGAGTCGGATTACCACTCGGAGATCGACTCGAAGATCACGCGCGAGGGAATGGGGGCGCTGCGTGAATACGTCGAAAACATCGAAAGATCGCCCTCGGTCGTGTCGCCCGAGATGCTGGCCGGCCTCAAAGCCGCGCTCGCGCCCGCGCGCGAGAAAGGCTTCTTCATTCTCGGGCAGGCCGACGTCCTGCTTCCATCCGGCGCAAGCTGGCTTCCCGCATTCCTGGAGTGCATGGCCCTCGAGCCCGAGCTGGCCGAAAGATACATCGAGGCGACCACGGCGGAGATGCTCGAAATGATCGACGTGCAGGCCGAGGCGGGGGTCGACGGCTTCATCGGCGGCGTCGACGTCGCACACCACACAACGACGCTGATCTCGCCCGCAATGTTTCGCCGGTTCTTTTTCCCGTATCTCAGGCGCATCACCGAAAGATGCCACACCCACTCGCTGCCATTCTTCAAGCATACCGACGGAAACATCGAGATCATCGAAAAAGAACTCCTTCTTGATTGCGGCGTTGACGGCTACCATGCGATAGAGCCGAGCGCGGGAATGGACATCGCCAGGCTCAAGCGGCGGTACGGCCGGGATATTACGCTCCTGGGAAACATCGACTGCGGCCACCTTATGACGAGGGGTTCCAAGGACGAAATAGCCGAGGCGGTACGCCGATGCATACGCGACGTTGCGCCCGGCGGAGGGTACGTGCTCAGCTCGAGCAACTCGATCCACGGCGACATTCCGACCGGAAATTTCCTGGCAATGCTGGAGGCCGCCCGAGAATTCGGCGAATATCCCATCGCACAATCCCTATGAGTTTTCCCGCCCTGACAATCATCGGAGAACGCATAAATTCATCCCGGCAGGGTATCGCCCGGGCTATAGAAGACAAGGACGAAGAATTCATTCAGCGGGAGGCCCGGATGCAGCGCGAAGCCGGCGCCGCATACCTCGACGTCAACGCCGGAACGTTCCCGGGAAGAGAAGCGGAATACCTCCCCTGGTTGGTCAGGGCCGTCCGGGCCTGCGTGGACGCGCCGCTGTCGCTGGACAGCTCCGACCCCAAAGCGCTCGAGGCGGCGCTACGCGAGTGTCACGGCGCGCCGCTCATAAACTCCATTTCGCTTGAAAAAGAGAAAATGGACGCAATCCTGCCCCTTGTCCTGGAGCGCCGGTGCGGGGTTATCGCGCAGACTCTCGAATCCGGGCATGTGCCGGACGGGGCCCGGGAAAGGCTCGACATCGCAATTCGTCTCGCCGACGCGCTGACCGGCGCCGGGATAATGCCCGAGAATATATACATCGACCCGGTAGTGGAGCCCGTGAGCATGGACAACAAGGCCGGAGCGGAAACGCTGGAGGCTTTCGGCGCGATCCGCGAAAGGCTGCCGGACGTGCATATCCTCTGCGGAGTGGGAAACGTATCCTTTCAATTGCCGCGCCGCTCGCTTCTCGATCGGACATTTCTGGCGATGGCAATGGCCGCGGGCGCCGATGCGGCAATCATTGACCCGTGCAATAATGATATAATGACATCCGTCGCCGCCGCCGAGACATTGCTTGGCAGGGACGAGTTCTGCATGCGCTACATCTCGGCCCATCGCGAGGGGACGCTCGGCACGACGGAATAATGACGGACAAACATTCATCATCCTTAACCGAGTGCGCTAATTGGCTCTGCAGTTTCCCCCGGGAGGCTCGGATACGGCGCCGATTGCAATCGGAAAATCAAGGAGGCAATGAGATGAAAACGCGCGAGGGAATATTCGTAGTAATGGTGTCGGCTTTCAGGGACGGAAGTGTCGACGAGAACGCCATGCGGCATATGACCGACCACTTCATCAGCGAGGGAGCGCACGGGCTGGTGGTCCTGGGCAGCAACGGCGAGAACCCCTACCTGACGGACGACGAGAAAAAGAAGATCATCGATATCGTAGCCGACCAGGCCAAGGGGCGTGTGCCCGTTGTCGCGGGCACGGGCTGCATGGGCACCGACCCCACAATCGAGCTGACAAAACACGCGCGCGATGCGGGCGCCGACGCCGCCATGATCGCCCTGCCTATCTACTACAAGCTCGAATTTGAAGATGTAAAGAGGCATTACCGTCGCATCGCCGAGGAGGCGGGCTTCCCGATCATTTACTACAACTTCCCCGACGCGACCGGGCTCAAGCTCTCGCCCGCCGAGATCGCCGAGATCGCCGAACTCGAGCAGGTCATCGGGGTCAAGGAAACCATCCTCGACATCGACGAAGTAGGCGAACTCGCCGACATCATGAAGGATAGAAAACCCTTCGCCGTCTTCTCAGGCACGGCCCTCAACATGGCCTCCGTCATGGAGCGGGGCGGATGCGGCTCCATCGGCGTGCTCGCCAATATCGTCCCGAAAAAGACGGTCGAATTCTATGAAGCGATCAAAAGCGGCGCCGCCGAAAAAATCGGCGAACTCCAGTCCTACATCTTCAAGTTCATACCGCTGATGACGGCTGCATCGTGTCCGCACGCCATAATGAAGGAATCCTTGAGGCAATTGGGGCATCCCATAACCACCGACGTGAAGGGGCCGCTGCCGCCGCTCACCGACGAGCAGAAAGAACTCGTCGCCCGCACCCTCGCCGACGCGGGATTAAAGTAGTGCTCCAAATGGAGAAGTCACACATGTCCAGGACCGAGGAAAACTGGAAGCGCACAAAATTCGGGGTTGCATACGAGACTGCGGTCGAGAGGCTGCGAAGGGACGTGCTCCCGAGGCCCGACTTCGATCCGGCCGTCCTTTTCCAGTGGGGCCAGATGATGTCGCTCGGCGTGCTGCAGATACTCAAGGACGTCGAGGAAAAATTCGGCGCCGAAGGCCAGAAGATCGTCGGCGAAGCCATGACAAAGGTGGGACGCGACGCCGCCCGCCAGATGCTCGACGGCGCGGAGATTCCGCCCGACCTCTCGCAGGCGGAGATAATGAGCCTGGCCGCGACTTACGCGAACACGATCCTGTGGGCGTCGCTCGAGGACCCGTGGATCGTGAGCGAGGACGAGTGCGGCTTCGACATCTTATGGTGCCCGCTTCAGGACGCATACAAGCCGTTCGACTGCCGGGTGCAGCGCTACTTCGTGCAGGGGATAATCGATTACGTTCGCGAAGAGCTTGGATTGGACGAATTCAACATCGCGTTCGAGCAGATCATCCCGGTCGGGGCCCCCACTTGCAAGTTTCGCATTCTGCGGAAAAGGGCGGGCGAGAAAGACGCGTGGTCGGCGTACACCAGAAAACTTGAGGAACGAAGCATCAGCAAACTTGAAGGAAAGAGCTGACCGCGCAAGCGGCGGCATCGGAAAAATCAAATGCCCAAGATTCTCGTTGCAGACGCGCTATCAGCCGCCGGGCTGGAGGTCTTTGCCCGGTACGATCAACTCGAAGTAACAGCGCAAAGAGGAATGTCGCCCGATGAACTCAAGGCGACCATACCACAGTACGACGCGCTTATCGTTCGCAGCTCAACGAAGGTGACCGCCGCCGTGATCGAGGCCGCCGAGAACCTCAAGGTCATCGGCAGGGCCGGCATCGGAGTGGACAATATCGACATAGACGCGGCCACTCTGCGCGGCATCGTGGTGATGAACACGCCGCAGGAAAACGCCATCGCCGCGGCCGAACACACGATTTCCCTGCTGATGGCGCTCGCGCGAAATATCCCCCAGGCCGACGCCTCGATGAAGGCCGGACGCTGGGAAAGAAGCAAATTCGTGGGCGCGCAGGTATTTAACAAGACCCTCGGCACAATCGGCATCGGCAACATCGGCGGCATCGTCGCCGAACGGGCCGCCGGACTCAAAATGCGCGTCATCGCATACGACCCGCATATCCCTCCACAGACGGCGTCGGGCAAAGGGATATCGCTCGTATCCCTCGACGAGCTGCTCGCCTCGTCCGACTTCGTGACCATCCACATCCCGCTAACCGAGGAGACCCGCAACCTCATCGACGCCGTCGCGCTTGGGAAGATGGCGCGCGGTTCGATGCTCATCAATTGCGCGCGCGGCGGGCTCGTCAATGAGAGCGACCTCTACGACGCGCTCACCTCGGGCCACCTGGGCGGCGCGGCTCTCGATGTATTCGAGAACGAGCCCGCAACCGGCAATCCTCTCTGCGCGCTCGACAACGTCATCTCCACGCCGCATCTCGGGGCCAGCACCGTCGAGGCGCAGGAAAGCGTGGCGGTCGCGGTCGCGGAGCGCGTGGCCGATTACCTGCTCAACAAAACGATATTCAACGCGGTCAACGTCCCGTCGCTCAGCCCGGAGATGATGGAATACATCGGCCCGTACCTTGCGCTCGGCGAAAAGATGGGCAGCTTCATAGCGCAGATTTCCGACTTCGCGATCGAGGAGATAGAGATCGAGTACCAGGGCGAGGTCGTCGAGCGCGGCGTCGAGCCTATAACGTCGAGCGTGCTCAAAGGCGTCTTCACCCCGATAACCGGCAACCGCATAAACATAATCAGCGCGCGCGCCATCGCGCGCGAGCGGGGAGTGCGCGTGCGCGAGGTCACCAGCAGCAAGGCCGAAGACTTCGTCAGCCTGGTCGGAATCACGGTGAGCAGCGGCGAGAGGAAGAACCACGTCGCCGGCTCCATCTTCGGCAAGAAAGAGCCTCGCATCGTGCGCTTCAACGAGTATCCTATCGAGGCGGCCCCGAGCGGGTACATGCTCTTCATCTACAACCACGATCGGCCCGGCGTGATCGGCAACATCGGCACGGCGCTCGCCAAGAACAAGGTCAACATCGCCACGATGTACCTCGGCCGCGACGCCGCCGGCGGTCGCGCCGTCTCCATGTGGCAGATCGACGCGCCCGTCTCCAAAGACATCGTCGAAGAAATCGCAAATCTGCCCAACATCATCTCCGTCAAACGCGTCGAGCTTTGAGGGCAAAGGTATTCTAATAGAATACGAAATCAGAAGAAGAGAATCTCACCGCAAAGACGCAAAGAACGCGAAGAATGAATGAGGACGAGCTCTCCAACACAATCATAGGAGCCGCAATTGAAGTGCATCGGCATTTGGGGCCGGGATTGCTCGAAACCGCATATCACCAATGTCTGGCCCATGAACTGTCCTTGCGAAAAATTGCTTTTGAAACCGAAAAATCAGTTCCCGTGGAATATAAGGGCGTCAGGCTGGACTGCGGATATCGGCTCGACTTTTTGGTGGAGAACAAAGTGATATTGGAATTGAAGGCCGTAGACAGGCTGCTTCCCATCCATGACGCGCAGATGCTCACATATCTCAAACTGACAGGGTGCAAGCTCGGCCTGATTTTGAACTTCAATGTGCCGGTCTTAAAAGATGGGATCAAGCGAGTCGCTCTGAAGTTG